>CBEVRO010000016.1:0-20223 GCA_965552295.1 uncultured archaeon
GGCCTCTTGGAGGCCACGTGGGTTCAAATCCCACCCCCGGCGCCACTACTTTATGTTGTGAAGCCTCCTCAGGTCGTCTTCGAGGGGTTTCAGCTCGCTCGGTATCTCGATGCTGATCTCGGCGCTCAAGGGCAGGTTTGAGTCCTTCTTGATCTTCCATACTCTGCTGTTGAACTCCATGAGCTTCTTACCCAGCTCCTTGTACTCGGTGTCCCACCTTGGCTCCGGCTCTGGCATCGTCTCTCGATGGACTGAACCTCCGTAGAGCTGCCTCCAGAGGCAGTCCGTGATGTGTGGGGTTATCGGAGCGAGCCACCTAAGCACAGCTCTAAGCACGGTGTGGAGGGTCCACCTGGCGGCCAAGACGTCTTCCTCAGGTATTCCCTCGTCTCCGTAAGCCCTCGCCTTCACCAGCTCGATGTAGTGGGGAGCGAACACCTGCCAGACGAATGTCCTAGCCGAGTTGGCCGGGTCGAAGAAGTCGAAGTTCTCGTACCCCTTGAGGGCCCTCCTCAGGTAGTCGTTCATCTCACCCAAGATCCACAGGTCTGTTGGCCTCAGCTTGGGCTCCTCCTCTGGCATTGGGAATGCTGAGATGAACCTGGCGACGTTCCACAGCTTCTGGAGGAACTTGAACGATCCGGCAATCTTGGCCTCTGAGATCCTGAAGTCTGAGCCGTGGTGAGCCTCTGCCGCGCCGAAGAACCGCACTGCGTCGGCGCCGTACCTCTCGAACATGGGCCACGGGTAGATTATGTTGCCTAGGGACTTGTGCATGGCCCTGCCCTGAGCGTCAAGCCCCATGCCCCCTATCCAGACGTGCTTGAACGCGTGCCTCCCGGTGGCAAGGTAGACCCGGAGGAGCGTGTAGAAGAGCCAAGTCCTGACTATGTCCTTCCCCTGGGGCCTGAGGTCGGATGGACCGCCCAGCTTCTTGAAGAGCTCCTCGTTCCAGCCGTATCCGTTGTAGACTAGCGGCGAGATCCCAGAGTCCATCCACGTGTCAAACACTCGATCTTCGCCCACGAACCCCTCCGAGGAGCCGCAGTGGGGGCACTTTTCGAAGGGCGGGTCCTCCTTCCAAGGCCTGTAGTACCTCCCGGGCGGTGGGACAACAGCCTTTCCGCAAGCTTTGCAGTACCAGATCGGTATCTCGGTCGCGTAGTACCTCCTCCTCGATACCGGCCAGTCGGAGTCGACGGCAGAGATCCAGTCCAGCAGGTACTGAACGGACCAATCAGGGTAGAATTTCATCTCCTCGAGGGCGGCCCTCTTCAGCTCGTCCAAGAACTCGACCTGCTTCAGGTAGTACTCCTTCATCGGGACTATCTCTATGGGCGTCTTGCACCTCCAGCAGACGGGGGTTCTGTGCTTTATCTCCTCAACCCTCTCAACGAGCCCGGCCGCCCTCAGATCATCTATGATAGCATCCCTCGCCTCCTTAATGGTCATGCCAGCGTACTTACCGGCCCTCTCGTTAAGGCGGCCAGTTTCATCGACTATTATGGTGGGCTCGAGGTCCAGCTCCCTGAACAGCTGGACGTCAACCTTGTCTCCATACGAGCACACCATCACGAGCCCTGTCCCAAATTCAGGGTCGACGGCCGGATGCTCAAGCACGGGAACCTTACGGCCGAGAGGCGTGATGAGCGCCTTTCCCTGCAGCCACTTGTACCTCTCGTCGTGTGGGTTGTAGATGACGGCTGCGCACGCTGGCAGCAGCTCCGGTCTAGTCGTGGCTACTGTAACAGTCTTCCCGTCCTCGGTTTCAAACTTCAGGTACACCAGCTTGGCGTCCAGCTCCTTGTACTCAATCTCTGCATCAGCGAGTGTAGTTGCGCACCTCGGACAGTAGTTGTTTGGCCTGTAATCCTCATAGACGTAGCCCCTGTTCCATGCGTCAATGAATGTGGCCTGAGTGACGGCCCGCCACACCTCGCTGTCAGTCCGGAAGATGTTCTCGAAGTCTGCGCTTATCCCAAGTCGCTTTCCGATTCTGACAATGTCCATCTCGCTCTCATCGAGGAACTGAGAGCAGAGCTTGAGGAACTCCTCCCTGGGGTACTGACGCATGTGAATGCCGTACTTCTTCTCAGTCTCGACCTCCACAGGGAGTCCGTTTCTGTCGATACCCCACGGGAAGTAGACCTCGTAGCCTCGCATCCTCAATGATCGGGCTATCATGTCAATCTGAGCGTAGTGAATGGCCGCGGCAATGTGCCACTTCCCGCTGGCGTAGGGGGGAGGCGTGTCTATTGAGAACTTGGGTTTTGGCGAGTCTGGGTCGAAGGCGTAAAGGCGCTCCTTCTCCCACATTGCCTGAATCTCGAGCTCCATCTCTGGGGTCCATCTCTTTTGCTCGATCTTCGGGGAGAACTTTGCCATGCAACCACCTCATGGCCTACAGGTAAGCCATGAATTCACGGTAGAGGTCAGCGTAGAATCTCATTAAAAAAGACCGAAGCCTCTCAATCGCATCCTCACGTGAAGGCGCAGCCTCTGCGCCAAAGGCTTCGTAGATGAAGCTGGCCACGCTTGATGCGAATAACGCGGACCAGATCGGCTCCCTAGTTCGCATGTACTCCGTAACGAAGGCGGCCGCCGAGACGTCACCCGCGCCTCCAGGATCCACTATCCGGCCAGGGGGAACCACAGGAATCTCGACGACCGTCCCGTCGTAGGCGAGCAGGGCAGACCTAGCGCCTCCCTCTCTCGTCATGAACGCTATGTCGGCTCCTGAGTTCAAAAGGCTCAAGAGCTTCGAGCGATCGTCCGGCCCCCTGGCTAGATAGGGAAGCTCCGGCTTGCTGGTCACTATGATGTCGGCAAGGCCCTCCAGCCTCCTCGCTGCGTCCCACCTCGAGAACCTTATCCAGCCACCCCTGATTCTCCTCCTGATGTAGCCTTGAGGATCTATAGCCAGCAGACGGCACCTCCTCCGGAGTTCTCGGACCGTCTCGATAGGTATCTCGTTGTAGATGGGTGAGGCAAGCACCGCCTGGCAGTCTATGCCGAGAGCCCTGACCTCGTCTGGAGAGATGGGCTCCCCAACCTTCCTGAGCCTGAGCGTCCTGTCTTCTCCCCTGTAGAAGAGTTCATAGGAGGCCGTAGATCCGCCCAGGATGAGCCCGTCGAGCGAAACGCCTGCTCGCAAGAGTGGAGCCAAGTCTCTCTTGGGATCGATGTCACTCCCGGCCTTCGCGAGGACGGCGGATTTGACCCCAAGCCTTGCTGCTGCCAGAGATGCGTAGAAGGACGACCCTGCCACGCGCCTAGCGAAGCCGCCGGCTGAGTGTATTAGATCGATCGAGATGTTGCCGACAGCCAAGAACGCTGCCTCCATGATTCTAGGTATTGGGCTGTACTCCCCAACCTATAAGAGCGTCGCCGTAGTCTCAGTCCTGCGTCAATATCTTAGAGATCAGGTGGGCCACTCGGAGAGGTTCTGGGTGCTTCGACTCGATCTGCCAGCGAAGTAAAAGTCTGACTGCATCCTGCCGCGATATTCCAGACCTCGCACAAACGACGGATCCAGACGGAGTGTCCAGCGGTTCGTAGGGCGGGTTCTGTTTGAGGATCACCAGATTCTGCTCTAGTCCGTGTGAAATCATGGCCTTCTCCACCTCCGGCCAGCTGGGGGGCTTGTCAAGTATTGCGATTACCGGGACTCCGGCTTCCGAGCTGATCCTGCTCAGATCCAGGGGATTGAATCCCGCCACCACCGTTCCGTGGGTGAATATCACTCGGGCCTGAGACCCCAGCCTCTCGTGGAGCGTCAGCACGGCGTCTGTCGCGTCAAGCCCATCTACTTCAACAGGCTCAACGTCCACGCCCTCCACGATGACTCCCCTCATGAGGACGCCCACGATCTTCGTGCGCGTCGACCTTCCCCGCTCAAATGGAGCGTCGTCTATGCCCAGGGCCCTCGCTCCTACCTTCACGGTTGATCCGGTGTGCGCCTTTATCTAAAGGTCTAGGGAGACAGCTGCGATGGAGCCCTCGCTGGGACCAATCGAGAGGAGACTCGTGGAAGAGTCGAGAGAGCGGACCCTGCTGGCGATCTTGATTGACCCATTCAATGTCCAGCCTGAAGAAGCTGGAAAGGTGGGTAGGGAGGCGGAAGAGTCTGGGGCTGACCTAATACTGGTTGGCGGATCTGTTGGCGCCGGCCTGAGACTTCACCGGGTGGTCAGGGCCCTGAAGGACTCGTCTTCTCTCCCGGTGATACTCTTTCCTGGAAACGTGGATGGAATCAGTCCGGAAGCCGACGCGATACTGTTCATGTCGCTGCTGAATTCCACGAACCCTTACTGGATCATAGAGGCTCAGGCCTTGGCTGCGCCTACCATCCGAGCCCTTCAGTTGGAGCCGATCCCAACGGCCTATCTTATCGTTGAGCCAGGGGGGTCCAGCGCAGCTGGCTGGGTCGGCAGGGCGAGAGAGATCCCTAGAAAGAAGTCCGAGATAGCCGTGGCATACTCGCTGGCGGCGAGCCTGCTGGGCATGCGTTGGACCTACTTAGAGGCCGGCAGCGGGGCTAAAATGCCTGTGCCAGTCGAGATGGTGGCCGCTGTGAAGAAGAAAACAGGCATGGGAGTCATCGTAGGCGGAGGGATAAGGTCTCCAGAGATGGCAAAAGAGAGGGCAGCCGCCGGAGCCGATATCATCGTGGTCGGCACCTACTTGGAGTCTGGCGACGCCGCGCGTAGGATTGCTGAGCTGGCAGAGGCGATAAGGGAGGGCTCTCGCCTCAGGAACCGTTTATAAATCGAAGGCGCCTCCCAACTTCGGAGCCCCGTGGTGTAGCCAGGTCAAGCACGCCCGGCTTTGGACCGGGCGACCCCGGTTCGAATCCGGGCGGGGCTACCACAATTTTCCTTCTCTCCCTCTACTTGCTGAACCAGTCTTGTGAGTGCCTTTGAGTCCATACCGAGAGTTCTAATTTTTCCTCGCTTCACCCTCGAGCAATGGGACGTTGAAGTTCCTCGTGGATGCGATGCTCGGTCACGTTGCTAGATGGCTCAGGGTTCTTGGGATGGACACCGTGGACTACCGCCAGTGCGGGGTTGACGACGAGTCCCTCCTTGAGTACGCCAAGGAATCCGGAAGGATCTTTCTCACAAGAGATTCGAACCTCTACGCTCGCGCGAAGAAGCTAGGCATTCACGCGATACTCCTCTCAAGTGAAGGCATTGTCGACGCGTTAGCCGAGCTATCTAGGGAGCTTGGGATCCCTCTCGAGATCGATCTCGGTAAGACGAGGTGCCCCATGTGCAACACCCCTCTAAAGAGGAAGCCTTCTAGCGAGGTTAGAGGTATACCAGAGGTCATCAGAAGGAGGTTTGAATACGTCTACGCCTGCGAGGGATGCGGGAAGGTGTACTGGACTGGATCCCACTACGCCCGGATGAGGGAAACGCTGGAGCGGGCCCGCATGAGGGCGCGCCAACTTTAATCGCGAAGAGATGCAAGGAATCTTGGCCGATGATGATTGGTGACGGCCGGGATTCGTGACCTCACTGACCTGGCCTGAGGCCGCTATTGCTCTACCCACCAAACAGTCCTGTCTCCTTTATCCTCCAACTTCACTCCGAGTTCTGCGAGTCTGGACCTGATCTCGTCGCTCAGGTCCCACATCTTCTTTCTTCTAAGGGCAGCCCTCACGTCGACGAGGAGTTCAATCAACTGATTAAGCTCTGCAGGCGCAGCTCCCTCGGCTACGGAGAAGCCAAGGAGCTGCAGGAAGTCCCTCAGAGTGGAAGCGGCCTCCCCCGCCAGGTTAGGGGACAGCGACTCTGAGGCTATTCTTGACGCTATCGCGCTCACGCTGTCTATCGCTGAGAGCGCCTTCGGCGTGTCAAAGTCATCGCTCATGGCTTCGTAGAACCTATCTCTCGCCTCCAAGAGCTCCTCTCTGAGCTTTCTCTCCTCCTCAGACAGCTCGTGCGAGGGGCCTGCCTCGCGCAGGTACGCCTCTGCGCGCATAAGGGCGGACCTCCACGACTCGAACCTGGCCCTGGCCGACCCAAGGGCGTCCGGCCCGAACTCCAGCGGTGACCTGTAGTGTGCCGATAGGAGGAACGTTCTCACAGCGTTAGACCCAAACTCCTCAACTGCGACCTTGACCTCGAAGTAATTCTTCAGCGACTTGGCCATCTTCTCTCCGCCAACGGTCACCAAACCGACATGCATCCAATATCGCACGAACGGAGATATCCCAGTGTAGGCCTCAGTCTGGGCGATTTCGTTCTCGTGGTGGGGAAACACCAGATCTTGCCCCCCGCCGTGGATGTCTATCTGGGGGCCCAGCAGCTTGAGTATCATCACGCTGCACTCTATGTGCCAGCCCGGCCTCCCTGGTCCCCACGGGCTCGGCCAGCTGGGTTCTCCAGGCGCAGACGCCTTCCAGAGCGCGAAGTCTTCTGGCGACCTCTTTCCCTCACCCGGCTCGACCCTGGCGCCGGCAACGAGTTCCTCAACCTTGATCTTGGACAGCTTCCCATAGTCTGGGAAGCTGGACACGTCAAAGTAGACATCTCCGTTCTCAGCAGGATACGCGTGCCCCTTCTCTATCAAACCCTCAATGACTCGGATCATGTCCTCAATGTAGTCGGTGGCCCTCGGGACTACAGTCGGCAGCATAACCCCGAGCGAGGCCATGGCCTCAAAGTACTCCCTCTCGTATCGATCTGCAATCTCTCTGAACGAAACACCCTCCTCCTTGGCCCTCCCGATGATCTTGTCCTCCACGTCGGTCACGTTGGTCACGAGGAAGACCCTGTACCCCAGCCTCTCGAGGTACCTCCTCACGACGTCAAAAAATACAGCAGGTCTCGCGTGGCCAACGTGAGCCACGTCATATACCGTTGGACCGCACACATAGATCTTCACGTTTGGTGGATCGATTGGAGAGAATTCCTCCTTCACACCGCGGAGCGTGTCACTGACCCTGAGGTTAGGCAGAGTCATCCTCACGCAGCGACCCTGGGGGGATTAAAACCTAATCTGGGGCCAGCCCAGCGGGGGCCGAATTGCACGAAGATAGACTCCGTGCAGTCCTCGATAACGTGGCCGAGCCGGTTGAAGAGTTCGTGATGACCCTGGAAGAGCTCAGAGAACTCGTCAAGAAGCCCAGACCGACTACGTACATTGGCTACGAGCCCTCAGGTCCCATCCACATTGGGGTTCTCTTCACAATAGAGAAGCTGGCGCGTCTAGCCGACCTAGGGTTTCACTCGATAGCCTTGATGGCCGACCTTCACGGCTTCCTAAATGGGAAGGGCCCGCTTGAGCTGTTGAAGGAGGTCTCGCTCACCTACTGGAGCGAGGTGTTCAGGATTCTCGGCTCCGAGGAGATAGACATAGTCCTGGGGACCGAGTATCAGCTCTCAGAGGATTATGCCCTCGATTTGCTCACACTGTCCCAGAGGGTCACGGCTAGGAGGGCTTGGAGGGCCATGTCGATGATAGCGAGGGAGACGGAGCACCCAACCGTCGGCCAGCACCTCTACCCAATCATGCAGGCCCTAGACATCCTCTACCTCGAGTGTGACCTCGCAATGGGGGGAACGGATCAGAGGAAGATCCACGCTCTGGCGAGAGACCTGTTCTCCTCGAGAGTGGAGCTGAGGCATGAGAAGTGGGTACCCGTGGCCGTGCACTTCCCTCTAGTTCCGGGCCTGCTCCCTGGGGGCAAGATGAGCAGCTCTATCCCTAAATCTCACGTAGCCGTCCACGATCCGCCTGAAGTTGTCAAGAAGAAGATTAGGGCAGCATTCTGCCCCCCTCCCGGCGACAGTCAGTTCGACGAGGAGGGAAAGCTGATCAACCCGATACTGGCCATGTTCAAAATGGTGATACTCCCGAGAGTAGGCAAGGTGACGCTCCCTCGAGCGAAGGCCGCAGGAGGAGGCGAGGTCACCGTCACCTCCTTCAGCGAGCTGTGGGAGCTCTACAACAAGGGCGAGCTGCACCCCCTCGACCTGAAGATCTTCGTGGCAGACTACTTCGTCGAGAGGTTTAAGCCGGTTAGAGAGAGGCTCGAGCAGGATCCAGATCTCATTCGCCCCCTGTACAAGCTCCAGTCTTGGCAGAGGGAACACGGTCTCTTGGGTGAGGAGGAATGGCGGGAAGTGAAGAAATCCCTATCCCCGTATTTGGGAGAGGTCTCGTAATCGACTCCCACGATGACCTGTTCGTCATCGAGGAGAACGCTGAGTGGCTGGGCGCCACGAGGCTGCTAATGATGGAGAACGCCGCTCAGGCGGTTGTTCATGGGGTGGAAGAAGTCCTCGGACAAGATCTGCGGGGTAAGAGGATCGCCGTCTTCTGCGGGAAGGGGAACAACGGGGGCGATGGAATAGCCGCCTCTCGAAGGTTGGCGGCGCGCGGAGCCAAGGTGACCGTCATCTTGATCGGCGAGCCCACGGCTAGGGAAGCCAGGTACAACTACGACCTCCTCAAGAAGTGCATCTCGGTTGAGATCAGGCACTTCCCAGCCGATCTGCCCTGGGACAGGCCAGACGCCGTAGTCGACGCTCTCCTCGGAACCGGAATTAGGGGAGCCCCGAGAGGGACCGTGGCGGAAGCCATAGAGGTGGTGAACAAGTTTGCAGCGATGGGCGTTCCGGTAGTGGCGGTTGACGTTCCGTCTGGCCTGAACCCGATAACGGGAGAGGCCCCCGGAGCAGTCGTGCGGGCTTCGCTGACGGTAACCTTCCACGGGATGAAGCCAGGCCTGAAGCCAGAGTTCTGCGGGAAGATCGTAGTGGCAGAAGTCGGAGCGCCCCCAGAGGCCCTCCTATTCTGCGGCCCCGGGGACGTTAAGGTAATTCTCAAGCAGAGACGTCCAGAGTGGTCTCACAAGGGGGACTTCGGCCGAATCCTGATCGTTGGAGGTAGTTCTACCTACACCGGTGCCCCAGCTCTCGCCGCCATGTCGGCCCTTAAGGCAGGAGTGGATCTGGCGATAGTGGTGGCCCCCAAGTGGGCTGCTAGGACTATGAAGCCGATATCCCCCAACCTGATAGTTTCGCCGCTGAAGAGCGAGGAGCACCTCGCGCCAGACGACGTCTCTAGAGTCCTTGAGGAGGCAAAGAGGGCGGACGCGGTTCTAGTCGGCCCCGGCCTGGGCGCCCACACAGAGACATTGGATGCGGTCCGCTCCCTACTGAGCGAGTTGGCCAAGATGGGCAAGCCAACCGTAGTCGATGCAGACGCCCTTAAGGCTGTGGATCCTGACTTAGGATGGCCCTATCTGGTGATGACCCCCCATGCTGGTGAATTCAAGGCAGTGTTCGGAGTGAAGCCGGGAGAAGATCTCAGAGCGAGGGTCTCGAGCTGCCTCAAGGCCGCCGAGAGCTTCTCTGGCACGATACTGCTGAAGGGGCATGTCGATGTTGTGTGTGGAGCCGGGAAGCTGAGGCTGAACGTCACCGGAAACCCGGCCATGACCGTTGGTGGAACTGGCGACGTCCTATCCGGGGTTACCACGGCCTTCTTGGCTATGTCGAAGGATCCCGTGAGGTCCGCCTCTGCAGCGGCGTTTCTAGTTGGCTTGGCGGGTGATCTCGCCTTTGAGGACCTATCATACTCCCTCACGGCGTCAGACGTGATGGAGTACCTGCCGAGAGCTCTCAAGAAGATAGGGTACTAGGGAGCAGCAGATTTTGATCCTCAGCTTCCTAATTAATCCACATGTGAATCAGGGGATTATGGTGTGATGCTGAAGATAAGGATAGATCGAGAAAAAGATAAGAAAGACGCGGAGAAGAATTCATACAGGGGACTGTGAGGTTAGCTCCACAGCCTGATCTCGTGACGAGACTCTCCGCTACTGAGTCCCCATTGCTCGTTACATAGCGATGTTGCCGGGCTGTAAGATGGACTCTAAGTCACAAACTCGGCCTGTAACAAAAACAAAAGTTAGGAGGAGAGTCCGAGGGCTCTCTCCAGAGCCCTCGCTCTTGCCACAGCCTTCTGTATGATTATGTTGGCGGTCTCCGGCGTGACCCAACCGACCTCCGTCGCCAGCGTGAGCGCTCTCTGGACTGCCCTCCTCATTATCAGCTCGGCGGTCTTGTCCGTCACTATTCCCTGCTTTACCGCCAGCGAAATTCCCGCTGATGCGGCCTTCTTCAACTCCTCTAGAATCTCCTCCTGCGTCTTTGCGAGGACCTCCGGCGACCAGAAGATTCCCTCTGAGTCGACGGCGCCTGTGATCTCGAGACGCACCTCCACCGGCTTTATGCCCAAAGCCCTGAGGATCTCTGCTATCTGGCTCTGCACACGCTCTCCCTTCTTCACAATCACGTGATCCTCAGAGATCGAGATCTTCCCGCCTATGATCTTCGTTGGAACTCCCAAGGCCCTCAGGTCCGTCAGGATCGGACCTGGCGCCAAGTCCGTCGGACCGGCAGGGATCACTATGTCATCTTTCGCGACCTCGCCTGGGAGTATGTCCACGAAGGTCGTCATGTTCCTCAGCTTGTGGTAGAGCTTCCAGGGGTTCTCCTTGCTGAAGATCATCATGAGCCGCTGGGGAGTGTGCTCGAGAAGCGTGTTCAGCCCCTTCCTGAAGTCCACCTTGGAGAAGGCTATGGGAACTAATCTCTTCTTCACAACCATGAGCTTAGTGCCCGGAGCCAGCTCCTTCCTGAGCCTCTGCATGTAGTCGGCGGGAGACCTGCCGAAGTCTGCGAACATGACGGTTGGGTACTCTTTGAGATTCTCGATTATCCGCTGTACCATCCTCTCCTTTCTCTGCCGAGCCGGGCTCTTCCTACGGGCAACCTGCGTGGAACTCACCTTCTCCTCCTCCCTCCCAGCGTGGCTTCCACCTTAACCGGGGGACCCATGGTGGTCTTCACGTACATGGCCTCCAAGACGTTCAAGTCTCCGTACTTCCTCTCGAGGGCTGCCAGGATTGCCTTGATGTTCTCGACGATCTCTTCCGGCGACATGTCTCTCGTCCCAACCCTCACGTGAACCACGGGCTGGTCTCTCATCCTGAGCCTGACCGAGCGTCTCAGTCTCTCGATCGTGGCCGGAAGGTCGTCAACCCTGGTGGCCGGCAGGGGAATGGGCATCTTATTCCTGGGGCCGAAAATCGGACCTATATCCCTTGCCAGCTTCGGGAGAGCGTCGGCCTGAGCCACGAAGAAGTCAAACCGGTTTGCTAGTTTCCGCAGCTCACGCTTATTCTTTGCTATGCTGAGTATCTCAGCCGGATCGAATACGGCATCTGCCCCCGCGTCTCTAGCCTTGACGGCAAACTCTCCAGTGCCGATTACGGCGACCTTAGCTGGCTTCCCCTTGGGAACGTGAGGCAGGGCTACTACCTCATTTATCTTGAGAGAGGGGTCCTTCTTCAGGTCGAGCCCTCTCAGCACAACCGTTAGATCAACTGATTCTTTGAACCTCCTCTGTGGGCTCTCCTCCAGGACCTTCTCCACAGCCTTTCTGAGCGGATCCTCCAGCGTGGCTATCGAGACCGCCATGCTCCATCACCCTTGCTCCTCCTCCTTTAGGAGGTCGTCCCACAGACCCTCGTCGACCTCCTTTATCGCCTCCTTTGGAGTCTTCCCCTCAATGAGCACACCCACGCTCACCGCTGTTCCCAGGACTTGCTTGACTGCCGACTTGAGGCTTGTCGTGTTCATCGTGGGCAGTTTCATCTTCGCGATTTTAACTATCTGCTCGCGCTTCAGGCTGCCCACCTTGCTGGAGCCAGCGTCTCCTGACCCCTTCTCAATGCCAAGCTCCCTGAGGAGGAGCATAGAGGTCGGAGGTAGGCCCACTCTGACTTCATACTGCTTGGTCTCCGTGTCTATCTCTATCTCAACTGGGACCTTCATCCCCGCATACTCCTTGGTCTTCTGATTGATCTCTCCGACTATCCTCCCTATGTCGACTCCCAGCCCGCCGAGAGCAGGACCTATTGGAGGCCCTGGCGTGGCCTTTCCTCCCTCTACCAGCACCTTGACGACCTTCTTTACCATCTAGCTCACCCCTCCTCTGGCCAATGAATCTCCTCTTCCTCAGGAGGCGCCTCCTCTTCCTTCTCCTTGGCCTTCTCCACAAGTTTGACGCTATCTATTGGGAGTTGGACCTCCCAGTCTCGCTCAATGTCGAGTAGCCTTGCCGTTATGAACTTTCTCCCCTTGCTGGAGGGTGGCGACAGCACCATGGCCCTGAACCCCTTGAAGTTACCCTTGATTATCTGAACGATATCTCCAGGTTCGATCTCGATCTTCTCAGGCTCGCGATAGAGGAGAGCGTCTATTTCTGCCATCGGAACCGGGCTTCCTGGTAGCAGCTTTGCCCTCGACACCCCCCTTACCAACTTTCGCACGTCGAACTCCCTGTCAGCCTCTAGGAACAGGTAGCCCCTCAGCCTAGGGACGAATAGAATGGACTTAACGCCAAGGCCTGTATACTCCGCCTTCTTCGCCAATAGCTTGATTATACCTGCCTCTTGCCCTGCAGGGACCTTCACTGTGAAGAAGAAGGCCCTGAGCTCTTCCCCCCGCTTCTCCTCCTCACTCATTTCTGCGGCACCCTCAGATCTGCCCGCCACCCATCAGCGTGACGGCTAACTGAATCAAGAACCCGACTATCCCCACCAATAGGAATCCCAAGAACGTTATCTTAAACACAGTCCAGAGATCGTCCCAAGTGGGCTTCCTCGCCACCTTCAGGGTCCTCTTTACGTCCTCTATTAGCCCCTCGGCCACCAAATCGTTACCCCCCTCACACTCCTTCTATGCCCAGATCGCTTAGAATGTCCTTCTTACTCTTCTTGCTTGGAACCCTCCTCAACCCTATGCCAGGTCGTACAGGCTCAAACGGACTGACTACGGCCTCAGCCTCTCTCTTCTCCTCCCTTGCTAGGGAAACCTGTTCCTCTATGTACGGCGACGTAACGCCCGCCACGACGAGGAGCACCTGGACTGTTCCCTCGAGGCCGTCCTCTATTCTGGCACCCCATATCACGTTGGCCTCAGGGTCAAGCGTATCTACCACAGTCTCCACGACCCTCTTCATCTCCTGAAGTGAGAGGTCGGGACCGCAGGTTATGTTGACCACGGCCGCCTTGGCCCCGGAGATATCCGCCTCTAGCAGTGGGTTCGCTAGGGCATCCTCCACCGCCTCGACGGCCCTGTCCTCTCCGTCACTCTCGCCGAATGCGAGAACGGCAGGACCTCCTCTCTCCAAGACTGCCCTGAGGTCCGCAAAGTCCACGTTGATTAGACCAGGCTTCGTGACTAGCTCGACCACGCCCTTGACAGACCTCGCCATTATCTCGTCGGCTATCAGGAAAGCCTCGTGGAGCGGCCTGTCACCTACAAGCTCCAGGATTCTGTCGTTGTTGACCACGACTATAGTGTCAGAAGCCCTCAGAACGTTAGCCAGGCCAGCCCTGGCGATCTCATTTCGCCTCCGCCCCTCGGCTTCGAAGGGCAGCGTCACCATCGAGACCACAACCGCGCCAAGTTCCTTTGCAATCTCTGCTATGATCGGCAGGCCTCCGGTTCCCGTGCCACCACCCAGACCCGCCATCAGGAACACTAGGTCGGCGCCCTCTAGGACCTCCTTTATCTCGGGCTCGCTCTCCTTTGCGGCCTCCTCTCCTATCTTGGGATCTCCGCCAGCACCGCTCCCTCCACACAGCTCCTTTCCGAGGACGATCTTCCTATCTGCGACGCTCTCCAAAAGATGTTGGGCATCTGTGTTTGCTGCGACGGTCAACACTCCCTCCAGCCCCAAAGCGTTGAGCCTGGTGATCGTGTTGCTGCCGGCACCGCCCACTCCCATGATTACGATCTTCGCCTTTATCTCTTCTAGGAACTCCTTCAGGTATTGATCCTCTAGCGCCTCCTTTGCTCGCTCTGCAGGCTTCGCAGGCGCCGTTAGGGCTCTCTTCGCAAGCGACTTCAAACGGATCACCCCTTAACTCTCTCTCGAAACCGCGTAACCTCGCCGCTCATATTAAATATGGTGGTCAACATTCCGTCGAGCGCGGCGTGGCGCGGAGTCGGTGGGCCCGTAGCTCAGCCTGGTAGAGCGCCGGCCTTGCAAGCCCCCAAGAAAGCCGGAGGTCGCGGGTTCAAGTCCCGCCGGGTCCACCACCCACAAGCTCCCTTTTATGAGCGATTTCACTCAGCTGGAGAGAACCTTAATATTGGGGTGTCCTGCCCCAGCATGGCTTGGGGCCCGTGGCTCAGCCTGGCAGAGCGCCCGGCTGATATCCCACTCTCAGGGGTGGACACCGGGAGGTCGCGGGTTCAAGTCCCGCCGGGCCCACCACCCTCAACGGGTGTCTCTGGTTGAGGCTGTGGATAGACCTCGTGAACGCTCCGCACGTCAGGCTGTTCTACCGCCTGTTGAGGCAGAGGTCGGGGGAAATAGACTCCGTGCTGGTTACCATCAGAGACTATGGGAGTCTGCGTCAGCTTGCAGACGACCTGATTTCACCCATAGTTGACGAAATCGGCGAAGTAGTGTCAGTCGGAGGTAGAGGGGAGAGTAGAGCCGAGAAGCTGAAGCTCCATCTGTCGCGCGTGCTAGAGCTCGTTGACATCGTGAATAACTTCAGACCTGATGTGGCGCTGGCGAAGGCATCCCCCGAGCTGGCAAGGGTTTCCTTTGGCCTTAGAATCCCTTCCGTGTTGGCTAATGACAACGAAAAGAGCGTATATGTCAGCAGACTGTGTTTCCCGCTGGCTGACTCTATAGTCCTGCCTGATTGTTTCCCACTTGATGCCGCCCTCAGGTCTGGGGCAGACCCCTCCACGATCAGGCGATTCAAGGGGGTCTTCGAGGTTGCTCACGTGTTGTCCTACCGGGAGTGGGGGCCCTATGAGCGTGTCGATCTAGACGCTCTAGGGCTTGTCCCTGAGGAATTTGTGGTGTTCAGACCGGAACCCATAGGGGCTTCGTACTTAGAAGGCTCGCTGGACGCTCTGGGATACTTGAAGGCTCTGTTGGAGTCATACGATGTGGTGGTCTTCCCCAGGGGTAGGGACATCCCTAGGCCCCAGCCCCACCGCAAGCTCATCGTGGTGGACTCCCCAATCGATTACCTGGATCTGGTCTCAAAGGCCCTTGCATTCGTGGGCGGCGGGGGTACAATGACTAGGGAAGCCGCGCTCCTAGGAATCCCTTCGGCCTCAGTCTACCCCGGAGAGGAGCCCTCCGTAAACATTGAACTCGAGAGGGAGGGACTCGTGTGGAGGATTAGATCTCCGTCAGAACTGCCTGAGTTCCTGAGGGCCGCGGAGAGCCGGAGCGACTGGGCTTCTAAAGCATCCTATTACCTGCAGAAGTCTGATGATCCGGCAGAGGTGCTCTGGGGTGAGGCCATTAAGCTGGCCTCCTGCGGGACATCTTGACCGCCTTAACTATTAGCTGAATGGATGCGTACCAGCCAGCGAGAGACGCCGCCAAGATTGCCAATCCAACGGCGACTTTGAGGGCTTCTCCAATCAAACTCCCCGTTGGAGCCCCCCTGACCCACGTCTTAACCACCCAGAATCCGAGCATGGTCAGGACCCACCCTTCCAGGACTAGCACACATCCAAGGGCCAGGCCTCTGTCCAAGAGTCACCACCCCGGTGTGAACATTAGGAGGGTGATAACGGCCAAGATCGCCGACAGAGCGGTCAGGTAGTGAGTCTCTCTAACGATCTCCCACTCTGCCTTTGCCCTGTCTAGGGTAAGAATTGCTACCAGTGTAATCGGCGCCTTGAGGTCTGGGTTGGCTCTTATTGTGCCGTCTTTACCTACGATTACGGGTCTCGTGCCGATTTGTCGCCTCTCCTTCAGACCTCCTACGCTGCTGAGCAGGAAGAAGCCTGAGATCATGAATGGAAGCATGGAGATCAGGAGAAATGCCTCTAACCCGTCAAAAACCGGCACAGAAGCCAATGCGGCTCCGATGCCCATCGACCCGACGTTTCCAGAGAAGACCCTAGCGGGGTACCTGTTATAGCGGTAGTAAGCTAGCAGGGCTCCGATGAGCAGTAGAGAGAGGGAGACGGTAGCCGAGGACCCAGTTATCAAGCCTACGGCTGTAAGACTTGCGCACGCTATGGCGGCACTCAAGGGCATCATCCCGTTGAGGGCGTCAAACATGTTCACTGAATTCGTCACTACGGCCATGTAGATTGGGAGGATGCCTGAGATCGTGATGAATAGACGAGCTCTACCTGCCACCGGCAGGAGGGGTCTGGGGTGTACAGCCCCGGTTGCTATCAGAGGGAGGGCTGCGGCCAGCGTCAACAACGGCTTCTTCACGCCCCCCAAGTCTAACTTATCATCTAGAGCCCCTACCAGGGCTCCAAGTGAGGTTGCGCCTAGGAAGCCAATCACGTAGCTCCCCGGATTGAGAAGCCACAGCACCGCGCAGCCAACAGCAGAACCCACTATCACAGCGAATCCCGCCCCCTCTGGTACTTCTGGCCTTTCCGGCTTGTGTACGTCGACTCCTACCATTCCTCTATCCTTGAGCCGCTCTGCAAACCTCCTAGTCATGACATCTGTAGCTATGGCTGCGGCTACGCTCCCCAGAATCGCTGGCAGGAAGTCTAAGAGCATCTGAGGGGTCGCCCTCCCCGTTAATTAAAACCGACCGGGATGGGCCTTCGATGTCGATAGCGGTTCAACTAGCCGTACTGAGCTTCGCTCTAAGCTTGGGAGCAATGAAACCATGGCTTTCGCTGTGTCTCAGGAGAGGGTGGGTTTCGAGAGACATTCACAAGCTAGGCGAGCGCTTCTGCGTCAGCGTAGGTGCTCTCCCGCCAATTGGGGCGTCAGCAATCGCTCTTACCCTATACTCGTGGCTGGCCGAGAGTGCGGCGATTCACTACGTGATGGCGCTGTCGCTCTACATAGCTGCCCTTGGCCTCTTTGACGATATAGCCGGACTCACAAATCTAGAGAAGGTCGTACTAGCCGCCATCCCCTTCGCCCTTCTGCCGCCTCAAGAGAGGATCGTGCTCTGGCTCTCGCTTCCGGCAGCTCTCTTCCCCGTCTGGTCTGCTCTCGTAGGAACGTTTGCCGTGAACGGCGTGAACATCTTGGCTGGGTTCAATGGTCTAGAAGCTGGCTACTCCTCAATCATTGCGATCACCCTTGTGATCCACGGAATCCTTTCAGGTGACGCCTCGCTGGCCACCACCTGCGCGTTGTTCACGGCTGCCGTGCTCCCATTCCTCTTCTACAACGTCTATCCTGCAAAGGCTTTCCCAGGTAACGCTGGAACTTTCTATATGGGCGGTTTTCTGGCTGCTACAGCTTTGTTTCACTCTCAGGAGTGGGTTTTACTGTTGATGCTCGCTCCCCACGCGGCTGACTTTCTCTTGAAAGCTCTGTGCTGGGGGCGAACGTCGGCTAAGGGTAGAACGCTAATCTCTAGCGACGGGACGCTGCGCCCTCCCCCACACCCCTCTCTGGTGGGCATCATCCTTCGAGTCAAGCCCATGAGCGAGCCCTATCTAGTGGCTACGATCTGGGGACTGGGGGCTTTACTGGCCTTGTGTACCTTCCTCCTTCCTCCTCTCATACATCCTCCAGCTTAAGATCGGCCTTCTAGCGGCCAACACCTCGTCCAGCCTGCTCACAGCCGTAGAGGTCGGGGCCCCCTTGACAAGCTCTGGGGACTCATAGGCCTCTCTGAGGGCTTCTTCGAGTGCCCATATGTAGTAGTCCAGCTCTCTTCGGCTGTCTGTCTCGGTTGGCTCCATCATGAGAGCCTCCTCCACTATGAGCGGGAAGTACATGGTTGGCGGATGCACACCCCTATCCAAGAGCCTCTTTGCCACATCTAGGGCCTTAACGCCGGTATCTCTCTTGAGAGGCTCCAAGCTGATAACGAACTCGTGCTTACACGGGTCATCAGCCCCGTACTTGATGGCCACTCCTTTGAGACGCCTCACCTTGCTTAGGGCGTAGTTAGCGTTGAGGACGGCGGCCCCAGAGACCGCCAGCAGACCCTCGGTGCCAAGCCTCTTCAGGTAGGCCCAAGCCTTTACGATCACTCCAAAGTTGCCGTAGAAGGCTCTCACACGGCCTATCGTCTTTGGAATCGAGTAGTCGAGGTAGAAGCCATCTGGCCCCTTTCGAACCACTGGAACGGGCAGGAAGTCCTGCAGACCCTCCCTAACACCAACAGCCCCAGCTCCTGGCCCACCAGAGCCGTGCGGAGCCGAGAACGTCTTGTGCAAGTTTAGGTGCGCCACATCCACTCCCATGTCAGAGAGAAGCACTCTCCCAAGTATCGCGTTTAGGTTGGCTCCGTCATAGTAGATCAGCCCACCAGCTCCGTGAATGATGTCAGCGATTTCCAGCATGTCGGTCTCGAAGAGTCCAAGCGTGTTCGGGTTGGTGATCATCAAGCCAGCGGTTCTCTCGCCGGCTGCGGCTTTGAGAGCCCCCAAGTCAACCCTGCCCCTCTCGTCGCTGGGGATCTTAACCACCTTGAAGCCCGCCATGGCCGCGCTCGCGAAGTTCGAGCCGTGAGCGGAGACCGGTATGAGCATCTCGTCTCTCTGATTCTCTCCAGAATCCATGTGAAACGCTCTGATGATGAGGGCACCTGCGAACTCCCCATGCGCTCCGGCTGCCGGCTGAAGCGTGTAGTGCAGAAGCCCGGTTATGACTGCCAGCATCTGAGAAAGCTCGAACATAATCCTCAAAGCGCCCTGAACAGTCTCTTCAGGCTGGTAAGGATGCAGCTTTGTCACCTGGGGCCACGAGGCTATCCTCTCGTGCAGCTTTGGGTTGTACTTCATCGTGCAGGACCCGAGCCAATATGGACCGCTGTCCACACCGTAGTTCATCTCAGCCAGGCGGGAGAAGTGCCTGGCGACTTCTGGAGCCGATAGCGAGGGCAGACGGAGCTCTTTTCTTCTCAAATGCTCTGGAATCAATTTAATCGCGCTGTCGACTCCCAAGTGCCCGAGAACGCTCCTGTCGACGTTGAACTCGTAATAGCCACTGCCGTGAGAGAGTTCAAATACGGTTGGCTCCAGCACATCTGGTCGAGTAGACCACCTGGCCTGCCTGAACCCGGTCATACAGCTACACCTCCCTTAGAGCCTCTACTAGAGCGTCTAAGTCAGCCCTGGAGTGCCTCTCTGTAGTGGAGAACAGAGCACAGTTCGACAGCTCTGGATACCACCTACCGACATCTAGGCCAGCCAAGATCCTCTTCTCTAACAGGCGTCTGCGAACTTCGTCCCAAGACCTCTTCTCACTGACGACGAGGAACTCCTTGAAGTGGAATGAGTCGAACCTAGGCGCAGAGTACCCAGGAAGTTCGTCTATTCTCTTCTGGAGGTAGTGAGAGTTGGCGAGAATCTTCTCGCCCAAGGTTCTCATCCCGCTGGGGCCGAGCAGGCTGAGGTATATTGCGGCCCTTATGGCCATGAGGGCCTCGTTGGTGGTGATGTTTGAAGTCGCTCTCTCCTGTCTGATGTGCTGTTCTCTGGTCTGCAGAGTCATAACAAAGCCCCTAACCCCATCCTTCGAGCGGGTCATGCCTATCAACCGGCCAGGCATTTGTCTGATCAGCCTGAAGTCCTCTCTGACGGCGAATATTCCCAAGTAGGGCCCACCGAAGCTCATGTGGAGCCCCAGAGGCTGCCCCTCGCCGACTACAACATCTGCTCCCAGTTCGCCCGGCGGTCTCAGGACGCCTAGCGCCGAGGGATCTACACCCACGGTGAACAGAGCCCCTGCCTTGTGTGCGGCGTCTGCTGCACCCTCTAGAGGCTCTTCGGCGACTCCAAAGAAGTTCGGATACTCTAAGTAGACCATGGCAGTGTCCTCATCCACAGCGGACTCTACGGACTCTAAGGGAGTGATGCCCCTCTTTGGGTCGTAATCCAGGACTTCTATGTGTGCCACGTGTCCTACGTAAGTCCTAAGTACCTCAAGCCTCTCGGGATGAGCGCTCTTTGAGACCACAATGCGACTCTTGTGCGTGACTCTCAAGGCCATTCTTGCCGCCTCTCCGAGGGCCGTGGACCAGTCGTAGAGGGAAGAGTTCGCTACGTCCATACCAGTAAGCTCACATATCAGTGACTGGTACTCAAACAGAGCTTGGAGTGCCCCCTGCGAGATTTCTGGCTGATAGGGAGTGTACGCCGTGTAGAACTCCTGCTTCTCGGATAGCTCGTCGACTAGGGGTGGGACATAGTGGTCCCACGCCCCTCCCCCTAA
>CBEVRO010000017.1:0-20016 GCA_965552295.1 uncultured archaeon
ACTCCCTCGTAAGCGTCCGGCCCCCCCAGGATGAAAACTGTAGTGGCCAGAGCCTCTACATCTTCAAACTCACCAGCCGAGACTATCTGGACTTCGGCGCCCCTCCCCGAGAGGAACTGAGCGAGTAGCTCTGCCGCGGGTGCGTCTACGCTGTTCGTCACGATGACGGCAAGGGGGCCCGAAGACCTCACCGGAACCGTCTGCGCTGTGAGGGTTAGCGCGAGTATCAGTCCAAGGACGAGCCTGCGCATCACGTGAGCGTTTGGCCTAGGCATAAATTAGCATTCCTGTGACACAAGATGACGCGTTTTTCTTGAAGCTCAGGAGGCTGCGTCCAGGGTAACCTTGTGCAGGATGGTCGCCACGATATCGCCAGAACCCCTGCCTGTCTACGTCCCAGTGGAGATGTCAGACGTCCTGGCGAATTTGGCCCTGAGGGGAAAGAGCAGAGATCATATGGGCCACCCCCACGGCTGGGGCATGCTGGCCTTCTCGAGGGGGAGGCTTGTGGCGTATTTCAGGTCCCTCAGGCCAGCGTGGCAGGCCGAATTCAGGGAGGGATTCAGAGCCGACCTGCTCCTCCTCCACGCCAGGAGGACCTCCATGGGTGAGGTTCTGATAGAGAACACTCACCCCTTCGTGAGGCTACATGGAGGTAGGCTCTGGGGGCTCGCTCACAACGGAACGATAGAGCGCTGGGAAGCGTTGGTGAGAGATCAGCGAAAGGACATGCTCGGAGGCACCGACAGCGAGGCCCTCCTCCTCTACCTCTCATCGGCGGGCACTCTGAGGGACGCCGCCGCAAAGCTTCGAGAACTCAGACCAAGGGCCCAGGAGCTCGGGCTGAAGTCAGCCACCTGTATATTGACAGATGGGGAGGGGCTGCTTGCCTCGAAGGCTGCGGTGGAGCGGGAGGACTTCTACACGCTTTACTGGACCACGAGAGACTGGGGCGGTGTTGAGTCCCTGGTGCTGTCCTCCGAGCCAATACCGGAATGGGGGGATGAGTGGGGAGAGATACCCAACTGGTCATCTCTCTTAGTAGAGAAAGTCAAGGGAGGGATTCAAGTAGAGTACATCTGACTAGTCCCCGACGACCGTTGTCAGAATTCTCCTAGTCCTGGGACCGTCCAGCTCCACTAGGAGGATCGACTGCCAAGTGCCCAGCATGAGGTCCCCCCTCGACACAGGCACTGTTACCTCCGGCTGCATGACCATTGAGACAATGTGAGCATGGGCGTTCTGCTCTCGGGGGAGCCCAGCGTACTTCGCGTTGTGTCTGTAGTGAGCGTCCACTGGCACGAGCCTAGATAAAGTCTCCAAGAGGTCCTCCCAGAGGTCTGGATCCGCCTCATTTACCGTTATGCCCGCAGTCGTGTGGCCGAGCCATAGGTTTACGATGCCTTCATGCACCCCGCTCTTAGCAACAAGTGAGCGGACCTGTCTCGTTACGTCGACCACCTCAAGCCTGCTCTTGGTTCGAATCTCCGCCGATCCCCTCCAAACCGTCAACTATCTCACCGCTCAACTCTCAATGCATCCTAGTAAAAGAGGTTTTCAGCTCTCCAGAAGACTTACAGCGATGCTTGGAGTTTTAGAGCGTCTGGGTTTAAACCTGCCACAGGGCTCAAGCCCGGGCCTCCGGCTGAGTGGGGTGTTGACTTGATGAGCATTGAACAAGTAGCGGAGGGGTTGCCTGAAACGGAGAAGCTCTACCTCATCGACTCGTATGCAAAGACCTGTCCATCAGTCATTCTTCGTGTAGTCAAACACAAGGGGGCTAGAAGGTATGTCGTACTCGACAGGACGCTATTCCACCCTCTAGCTGGAGGTCAGCCGAGCGACTCAGGGTTCGTCGAGGGGGAGGGCTTCAGGTTTCAGGTTAAGAAGGTCCTCCTGCATGGAGGGGTGGTTGTCCACTTCGGAAAGCTTGTTGGGCGAGAGCCACAGGCGGGAGAGCCCGTAAGGTGCGTGCTCGACTGGGAGAAGAGATATCTAGTGATGAGGTTACACACAGCCGGGCACCTCTTAGACGCAGCCGTTAGCGAGTACTTCGGGAAGTGTGTCGACACGCTTGGGGCAAGCCACGGCCCACCCGAGGCCTACATAGACTATGATCACGCCCCTCCAGACGCTGATGCCTTGCAAGCAATCGAGGAGTGCGCCAACCGCCTCGTCGCCAGGGACCTTGAGGTTAGGGTCAAGTTCGTCGAGGCAGAGAGGCTGGCTGAGGAGGTCTACAACGCTCCCAATCTCGACAGACTGCCTAGATCGGCTCGCTATAGGGTTGTAGAGATAGTGGGCGTGAACTCGATACCTTGCACGGGAACTCACGTGGCCAGAACGAGGGAAGTGGGGAGGATCAATCTAGTGCGCCTTGAAAGGCTAGATAGAGGATTTAGGCTTAGGTACAGTGTCTCGTGATGGAAGGTCTACGCGCAGGAGCCCTGCGACTTGACAACGACTTAAGTCGAACTGCGATCGACTGTGCCTCCTCCGCCGAATCATGGAACTCTTTTTTAGCACAGGGAATCTGCCTCACCCTGCTTTGAAGACGGAAGAGCTGGCTGAGCTGCTGTCGCTGGCGCTGTCTCCTCCAACGCTCGGCGCCCTCGCCGCCGCTGCGCTCATAGCGAGCGAAACGGCGGAGGCTGCTTTGGCCCCCGTCATTGGATTCGGCATGGGGTTGGTGTTCCTCGGGATCCTCCCCGCGGCCCCCGTAGCCGCCGGAGACGGGGTAAACGGCCTGAGCGGAACCAGGATCAAAGACAGATCTCGCAGAGTGGCTCTACTCCTCTGGGCGGCGCCTGTCTACGCAGCCGGCGCGCTAGCATTCCGGCTCATGGGCTGGTTGAGCCTCTCCTTCCTCTCGGCCAGCTACTCTCTCACGGCCCTCACCTTGGCCTTGTTGAGCACGAAGATGAGGGTGAGCATCCACGCCGCCGGGCTTGCCATCCCAGGGGTTACTTTGGCCCTCTTCAGGGGGCTAGAGTGGCTCTCCTCTCTCATCCTCATAGTCCCCGTGGCGTGGGCAAGGATCAAGCTGAGAGTGCACACCCCCGCACACGTGCTGCTAGGGGCAGTCGTGGGCGGGCTAGTCCCGCTTCTGCTCTGGCTCCTGTGACTCAGCGCGGACTGAGGATGCGTAGGAGCACGCGAGAAGCACCCCCACTAGGAGCGAGTCCACGCCAGTCTCCACTGAGACGGTCAAGTAAGCGAGAGCCATCGCTCCGGTTGCCCCCAGGCCAGCCGATCCAAAGAGGAACCCTAGGAGAAGTGCCTCCACCAGCCCAAACACTCCAAAGTCGCCCACAGGCTGTCCCATGAAGAAGTACGTGTACCTAGTGGTTCCCCTCCCGAACAGGCTCGCCACCCTCCTCCTGGGGTCTAGCGACAGCAGGAGCTGCCCGCCGTACAGCCCAGTAGGTAGGCTGGCGAGTGAGATCTCCTCGTACACCCAGTAGGTGAAGGCCACTCTGTGCAGGATCCCCAGCGGATCTGGAGTACCCTCCAGACCCCTGAGGGCTCCCAAGAAGACTGCGCCTACGGCCAGGACTCCAAGAAAGCTCAGCACCTGTTTCTCACCCTCCTGAGCCGAGGCCCAGGCTAGAACCGGGAGAAGAGCGTATGAGCGAAAGCCGGTCAATAGACCAAGCGTCGCTGAAGCCGCCGCGACCCACGCCCTGCCGGATAGTGCAGAAGCCGCGGTCAGCGCGAGCGCAGCCGAGCCGAAGAGCCTGGGGACGTATCCAGATCGAGCAGATGGATCGAGGAGAGGGAGTCCGCAGAGGGCCCACCCAGCTAAGAACAGTGCGGCGCCTATAGCTAGCGCCGGGACGTACGCCTTCGGCGACCTCGGGTTTGAGTATCTTAGCCAGGAGTCTACTCGATCCCTCAGAGCGATGAACAACGCTGTTATCGCCACCGCAGCCCCTACCCCCAGCGCGCTGGTTCTCAGAGCAGAAATTGCGAGTGCTGAGAGTGAGGCGGCGTACAGAACCCGTGGAATCCTAGGGCCTCTAAGGTAACCGAGTGCGAGGCATGCCCACCCGGCTGCTGCCAAAAGGAGGGGGAGCAACCTTGGCTGCTTTCCTGAGGCCCACAGGGTCGCGACGGCTAAAGCGACATAGACCCAGTAGGCGATAGAAAACAGGAGGAGGGGTTTAGGTTCCTTAGCGCCTCGCTCTCCCCCCCCTTCGGCGTCCATCGTGGCACCTCAGAGCTTTATTGCGAGGGTAAGGTCTGGAGCGGCGTAGACTCTGATCCTCTTGCTGGCTACAATGGGCACTTCTGGATCAACCTCGATTATGAACGGCTCTCCACCATCCCTCGCTTGTACCCTCTGAGCGTTGCCGAGGTAGGATACGTGATAGACCTCGACCTCGAACTCGTTAGAGTCTGGGGTCTCAGGGTTGAGTTCGAAAGACTCTGGCCTTATCATTACCAGCACGCGGTCGCCCACGGATGGCGGGTTCTCTGGGTGTGAGGGAACTGCCGAGATCTCCTTGCCAATGGACGGTATCTCGACCCTAAGTCGCCCAGCATCCTCTCCAACCACTTCGCCGTGGAGGAAGGTTCCCTGACCTATGAACCTGGCCACGAACTCGTTCTTGGGGTGCTTGTAAATCTCCTGGGGCGTCCCTATCTGCATGACCCTGCCTTGATTCATGATCGCGATCCTGTCGGAGATGCTCATTGCCTCCTCCTGATCGTGAGTGACGTAAATCGTCGTAACTCCCAGCTCTCTCTGGAGCCTCTTCAGCTCTGCCCTCATCTCGATCCTCAGCTTGGCGTCGAGGTTGCTGAGGGGCTCGTCGAAGAGCAGCACCTTGGGGTTAACCACGATGGCTCTGGCGAGGGCAACCCTCTGCTGCTGACCGCCGGAGAGCTGGTGAGGCGTTCTCTTCTCTAACCCCTCTAGCTTGACGAGCTTGAGGACCTCAAGCACTTTCCTCCTGATCTCATCCTTCTTGTACCCTCTGATCTTCAGCCCGTAGGCGATGTTGTCGAAGACGTTCATGTGGGGCCAGAGCGCGTAGTTCTGGAACACCATCCCCGTGTCTCTCTTGTGGGGCGGAACCTCAGTCATGTCTTGGTCGTCGAAGTAGACCTTACCCTCATCCGGGAGTTCAAGTCCAGCTATGCACCTGAGGAAGGTGGTCTTGCCGCAGCCTGAGGGGCCCAACAGCGTGAAAAACTCACCATCCTTGATCTCTAACGTCACGTGGTCTACTGCCACGACCTCTCCGAACCTCTTGGTCAAGTCGACCGTCCGTATCCTGACCATACGATCACCCTCAGACTCCTATCAGGGCTGTTGCCCTCTTCCTCAACAATAAGTTTGCCCCAACGATGAAGACAAACTGCAGGGCCATTAGCATGAATCCCATGGCCGCTGGCTGGAAGAGCCCTCCTGCTAGGCCGTGGAAGAGCATGTCATACATCTTCCAAGTCATCGGAGCGTCCTTGTGGTTGGCGTCGCCAACTACGATTCCCGTGCTAACCTCAGACATTGAGTAGATGAACGAGAGCATTCCGCCAGCCAGCACGTTCAGTAAGATCAGCGGGAGGATTATCGTGAAGAATGTCCTAGTCCTGCTGGCTCCTACGGTCCAAGCCATCTCGTCCAGAGCCTTGTCTGTCTGCTCGAGCCCCGAGAAGACGGCCCTCACGGTGAATGGTATCTTCCTCACTGTGTAGGATGCTATGAGCAGCGGGGCCCCGCTTATCGTCGGACTCAGAGGAGTGCCCAAGTAGGTCAGGAAGAGGCCCGTAGCAACGGCGATGCCGGGGACGGCTATTGGCAGCGTCACTAGCAGGTCCAGGGCCTCCATCCCTGGGAGGTGCCTCTTCCTTGAGACGAGGTAGGCGGCGCTGACGCCCAAGACGACCATGAGCAACGTGGCCACTCCAGAGAACATCAGGCTGTTCACTATGCAACGCCTCGCCTCCTCGTCGGCGAGCACGGCCCTGAAGTTGTCAAGTGTGAAGCTATCCGGCAGGATCGTCGCGCCCCACTGCTTGGCAAAGGCGAGCAGAGTCACACCAATGTGCGGCAACGTGGCGAAGAACAGGACTCCAAGGACGAATAGATAAACTAGGAGAGTAACCTTGAGAGAGAGCTTCCTTCTCCTGGGTCTCCATACCCCGCCCTTCCCAAGCATGGCGTACCTCTTCAGGCTCACGTACCTCCTCACGGCGATGAAGACTACAGCAGAGATCAATAGGAGGATCAGAGCAAGGGAAGTGGCCTCCTGGGATATCAGGCCAGCTGGAGTGAATATCCTGTTGAATATCTGGAAGGTCAGCACCTTCTCAGCGGTCGTCCCCTTGAATACTATGGGAGTTCCCAAGTCTTCCAGCGCTAGAATGAAGACCAGCAGGGCTCCGGCCTCTATCCCTGGAGTGGCCAGTGGGAGTGTCACCGTTCGAAAGAGCTTGAAGCCGGAAGCCCCCATGTTCATAGCCTGCTCTTCCAGAGATGGATCTATGCTTATCAGGGCCGTGTAGGCATTCAACATGACGATCGGGTAGAAGAGCAGGGTCTGAACCAGGATCACGGCTGGAAGGCCGGTTATCTCTATCTTAAACGGCATTATGTTCAAGACGTCGTGAAACAGGACGTTGAGAACTCCATCTGCGACGATCATCTTCTTGATTCCTATGGCCCCGACGAATGGGGTGGAGAGGAGGGGTACAAGGGAGATTATTCTCAGGGCCTCAGAGCCTGGAAACTTGTACTTGGCGTACACGTAGGCCAGTGTGAATCCTAGTATTGTCGAGAAGAGAGCTGTGCACGAGGCCACGACCAGCGAGTTGACGAGGACTCCGAAATCCCACCCCTTAATGTAGATTATCTTGACAACCTCACCCGAGGGCCTGGTGTATTCAATGACTTCGTAGAATGCCCCTCTGATCCCTTCGATCGATATGAAGGGCGGGCTCTCCGTGAAATGCAGTCTTAGAGGGAGGTAGTACTTGTCCTGCAGTATTCCCTTAATCATCTCAAGCGAGAAACCGCTCACAGACGAGTAGAAGGATCTGAGGATCACCATCATCAGGGGCACTAGCATGAAGGCCGTGAAGGCGCCCAGGACTATGAGCAGCTGGCTCCAAGAGAAGGCATCCATCTCCCACTTGAGTCTCCTGTACGAGCGCTTCAATCGAGTTAATAGCCCTCCGACTCGCACTGACATGAATTCCTCACCGCCGGCCACTCAGAGGGAGACTTAGCCCATGGAATAAAAATAGGGTGGAGGGGGTTCACGGGTCGGGAATCTGCTCGTACAGCGACTCATACCTCTCTACGGCGGCCTGCCTCCAAATCGACTGCATCTTAGACGCAAACGCTGGGTCGTCTCTCATCTTCTCGTTTATCTCCTTGGCATACTCCAGCGTGAAGGTGTATGCCTCGCCGTCCTCAGTCCATGAGATGGGCTTCCCTAGCTCGTAGGAGAACATTTCGAACTCCTCCTGGGTGATCTTTCCAGCTTGGTAGGCGTCTACGAGCTTCTTCCAGGTTCTGACAAGCTCATCGTGGGTATCGCAGAGAACCGAGTCGAAGTAGTACTTGAGGGAGAAGAGTATCTCTGTGGCCAGCTCCTCGTCGAACGGTATGCCGATGTTGTTTACGGTGGCCTCGTAGGCCTCCTTGAGGTCAGGCCTGGACTGGCCCTCCGGCGTGTCAAACACATCTGCCCTTACAGGCATCCTGTTGATCCTCGGATCCAGCCACAGCTTCTGACCTTCAACTGAGATCACCCACCTTATGAAGGCTTGGGCCGCCTCTGGGTGCTTCGAGGTAGACAGGAGAGCGATTGGGTCACCGTTCACTATAGACTCGTTGAAGGGCAGGACGTACTTGACTCCTGGGAACTCTATCTGAGCCGAGTAGCCGTAGAAGTCTATCATTATCCCTAGTGGCGTCTCTCCCGTCTCCACGGCAGTCAGCGCCTCGACGGACCCTCCGTAGGGTCTGCCATTGGCCGCCATCCTAGTCAGTATAACCCAGCCCTGCTCCCAGCCGAACTTCTGCAGTATGATCTGGTAGATCCTGGTGTGAGACGTCGAAGTCAGGGCCCTAGCGTAGGAGATCGCTGGCTTGGGGAGTATCGTAGCCAGCTCCGGGCTTGCTAGGTCTTCCCAGATCCTAGGCTCTGGGAGGCCGTACTGCTCCAGCACCGGGTAGTTTATCGAGAAGCCGAACGATGAGATGGCAGACGCCACCCACATCAGCTGCCCGTCCACGTAATACTTCATTGCGGCGCCTCCGATCTCGTCAGGCAACTCGTCTACGACCGCGAGAGTCTCTGGATCCGTGATGGGGGCCACCAGGCCCATTCTTACCAGCTCGTTAAAGAGGGCTGGCCCTCCACCCCAGGCCACGTCACACTCCTGCTTGACTATGGTGTCCTTCCAGAGGGCGGGGTGCGGGCTGAAGAACTGAATGTCCACTATGTTGTACTTCTTAGCCAGATCAGTTTGCAGGAATTGCTGTTTTGTCAGGAGCTGTATCGTGCTGGCGTGCCTTGTGATGACCTTGAGAACGATCCCCTCCGTTGGGGCGCCGGATGGGGGCGGGGTCTCAGGTCCCTCTCTTCCCTTGAGAGCTATTCCAATGCCTACGACTACAATTACAACGGCAACAATAGCAGCTAGGTACTTTGCTTCCAAACGCATCACCCCAGGTCACTGTCTATGCGGAGAGCTTTCACTATAAATGGCTCACTTAGGGACGCATCTCGTAACGTAGATCCCCCCATGCGTAACACTCTGATGACAGTTGGCTCGGAGCCTAGCGGTGGCTAAAAGCCTCCCGAAGAATGCCAACAAGGTGTTCTGCTTCTTTCAGGCCTGCTCCAAGATAGATGCAGGGTCCGCATCAAAAAAGAGAGATAGGTGAGGGAGGAGCCCTCTCACTTCTTCCTCAGAGCGAGAGCGGCCGCAGCCACCACGACGATGACCACTACCACGCCGATGGCGATGTAGGTCATCGGCAGCCCGGCGCTCTCCTCAGTGAGACCCCAAGCAAAGGCGTTCCTGACGAAGATATCTCCCTGCAGGCTGACGCCGTGATACTCCTTGGTGATTATGACCCTGTCGCCTAGCAGGGACTCTCCGGTCACTATGACCTTGCTGTACTTGTTGCCGACCTTTATCTTCTCGGCGGCGGCCTCGACGAACTGGCCAGTCTCGCCGATCGCGTGGGCCTTCGGGTCAACTCCGTCGTGGCTCACAACGGTGCCGCTCGGAGACGACCTGTAGAGCCAGACACAGGTGTCGCTCAAGACCTGGTCAATGGGGACGAACTGACCGTTCTTGTAGCCGACAACGAAGGTCGGCCCGTGGAACAGGACCTTGTCGGCTCCGGCCGTTATCTCTCCAGCCCAGCCCTGAGTGTTGCGCTCGTAGCTGACGACCCTGTAGCCAGCGCCGGCGTTGGACTCCGGATCCTCTAGGCTTCCATACTCCAGCCTCAGGCTGGAACCTATTGCCTCGAGGATCTTGTTGGGCTCGCCAGCCTTGAAGGACGTGTCCTCTGGGTTCAGGTACGGCTCGACGTAGTCGGAGTCGGCGCCAACCCAGAGGAACTTGCCTCCCTGCTTGAACCAGTTCGCTATGGCCTGAACCTCTGCCGTTGAGAATCCGCTGTCGTAGTCGTACATCTTACCGATTACCAGGGCGTCAACGCCCTCTAGAGCGGATGGAGTTATCTCGGTGAGCAGGACTACCTTGTAACCTGCATTGGTCAGCAACTCCGTGAGGTTCCCGAGGTTCCACTGACCCCAGTCAGTCTCAAGGTCCTTCACTCTACCGGGAGTAACGTCTAGCGCAACGACCTTCTGGTCCTGTGCAAAGACCGTGGTACCAGCCCAGAGACCCACAGATATGGCGAAGAGGGCCACCAGCGCAACAGCAAGTAACTTCTTCATCGTGCCCTCACTGAGGGAGGGAGTTCCAAAGACTGCTATTAATGTTTGGTAGGAGGCTTTACAAGTCCGGGTTAAGTTAACACAATCTTCGTTTTGAGTATTAACACTATGATATCATAGGAGTACTTTGTTAACGAAATAAAAGGAATTGGTTTGAGGAGCTTCTTTTCGACCCCTGCCTGTGGAAACTTAGCGCCTCAGCTTAATGGCCAAAACGGCTATGACTGCACCCGCCACCACTGCTAGAATTACCCAAGTGAGTACAGGAACTTCTGCCCTCTCTCGCTCGGCTTCTTCAGCCCATAGGATCGTGAAGTAAGAGGTCGACTTTCGCCCCTCAACATCTGTGGCCTCAAGCTTTATGTACCCCTTTCCAGACTCGGGAGCTAGCTTAGCGGTTCCAAGGAACGTATCTTCGTCCAGTCTCAGCAGCTTGACCTCAGACCACGTTGCGTTGTCTGGAGAGATGCACAGCTTGACGTCAGCCACGCCCAGAACGGCGTCTCTAACCGTGCAGTTGAGCCTGACTATCACAGAGGTGGGCCTCACCATGGTCTCCGCGTCGATCTGGGCCCTCGGGGGCTCCGAGTCTTCGGTAACCCAGACCTTGACTAGCCTCTCGGACTGAGGATCGACCACGACAGAGACATAGGCTACCTGATAGCCAAACCTAGACTCCCTGACGAATAGCAACCTACCGCCGTCCACCTTGACCTCTCCAGGCTTGAGCCTGACCTTCAGAGTTCCGTTTAGAGGCCAGGGAGACTTGTTGACAATCTTAGAGGAGAACCCGAGGGCAGACCCGTCGTTGACCTGGTAGTGCTCAACTTCGAAGGTATCGAGCACTATTGGCCTCTCTACCCCTCCCAGCCACCTGAGCTCCCCGGACTCCGTGATCCAGAAGATTCTATATCCGGGCAGGGCCTTCTCGACTGCCTGCTCAATAATCCCGTAAGAGTTGGGGTTGGTCACCATTAGGAGAGGCTCGTAGAACACGTAGTTCTCGTGCATGTGGCCCGAGGCCACCAAGCTGACGTTGTGCCTCAGCAGAATGTCCACGAGCATCTGGACATTTGCGTCTGAGCGGTTCTCGAGCGCGAATGGCGGGTGGTGGAGAGCGACTATCTTGACGGTCGCGTTGGTCGCAGAGAGATCTTGCTCAAGCCAGGAGAGCTGCTCCGGAGATAGGGCGCCAGACAGCGAGCCTGGGCCAGTGTCTAGGCTGACTATGTGGACGGGCCCCACGTCGAGGCTAACGTTGGAGGGCGCCAGGTACTTGACGAACGGCTGCCTGCTGACGGCGTGGTCGTGGTTTCCAGGTATCAGTATGACGGGAACGTCAAACTCCTGCATCTCCTTGTATACTCCCTGAAATATCACCTCGTGAGGGTTGTTGCAGATGTCTCCGGTAACTAGAACAAAGTCCGGGGACAGAAAGTTGATCAGCCAGAGGTGACGTTGAAACTGGGCTTCCTGAGGCTGCTGGCCCGGCCTGTTGTCGTAGTGAGTGTCCGAGATCCAGAAGACCATGAACGGAGGGTTGAGATCCTCCATCACGGCCACGGAGTTGGGCTCACGTCTCTCCGCCCCACCCGCGGAGACCACCAAGTCGTACAGACCTGCCTCGCCACCCAGGAGTCGAAAGACCACGGCTGTTTCGCCCGGATCTGGCCCTGGCTCTACAGAGAGCGCCTCAAGATCGACGACTGTGAACTCGTTCTCGAGACGCGCTTGGACGTCAGGCCCGACTTCTCCCAGTAAGACGACCTTGAGCGTGCCGCCAGGAGTGGTGAACGCTGGGAAGCCAATTCTCGGCAGCTCAATTCCGTTGATCGGCTCGTCCTGCCCGGCTGGGAGTGCCTGAGTAGACGTGACAAAAAATAGGAGGAAGAGGAGCGCTGCCGCACTCCTAGCCCTCAAGACTTGCCCCTCCGCAGGGCCGCCAGGAGAGCTATCGCGACGATGACGATGCCAGCGATCCAGATGAGTATGTTAGACGCTAGGCCCTTGGCTCCTGGAGTTGGCGTCGTCGGAGCGGGCGTAGTGGTTGGTGGCGTGACAGCCAAAGCGCCATAGTGCTCCGCGCTGTTACCGGCGGCGTCGACGGCCTCCACCTTGAAGTAGGCTGCCTGGTCTGGCGAGACCCTCCAGACCGGCCAGCCGGTCTCAATCTCCGGCTCAAGCTGGGTCCAAGTGGCGTTATCCTTGGAGATGAACACCTTGTACTCCAGGACTCCGAGCCCCTCATCTGACAGCCTCGGCTTGATCTCGTACCTCCCGTCTTTCAGCTGCTCTATCTCGGCCGTTACCGTCGGCGGAGTGTTGTCTGGCTCTAGGTATATCTTAACGATCTTCTCCTCCCCTGGGGCCAAGCTGACCGAGAGCTCGTAGGCTCCCTTGCCGGAGGAGCCGTAGGACGCCACGATCTCCGCGCCCTCGACAGTCGGGGAGGGAGAGTAGGAGGATAGGACTACCGGCAGCTTGAGCGTGACGGGCCGGTCGAGCTTGTTCCAGACCCTTATGGCGACCCCCTCAGAGCTGCCGTCGCTGGCCTGCAGGTACTCTGCTCCCATCTCGGCGACGGAAAGAGACTCCTCAGCAAACCAGAAGGTACCGTCTGCGGAGAGGTTGATGGGCCTGTAGTGACCAAAGTCACCCTCGTGGTCGTACTGACCGGCCTCAGTCACTAGACAGGTTATCCCGTCAAACGAGCTAGTGTTGTCGCTGTGCCAGTGACCCGTGAGAATGAGCGGGGCCCTCGCCTTCCTCGCCAGCTCAAGTATCCTCTGGACGGTCTGCTCGTACTCTAGAGTTCCTTGGAACTCGCCCTCTGGGCTGTAGAGCCAGACTCTGAGGTCCTGATCGAGCAGAGGGTAGTGCTGGAGGATCACTCCTATACCAGACTCCTCGGTGAGCTGAGACTCTAGGAGGTCAAACTGGTAGCCGAACACTCGGCCCGTGTCGGTGTCTAGGGACACGAATCTGAAGTTGGAGCCAATCTTGACGACGCCGTAGAATGGGCCGAAGTACTTCTCCCAGTAGTAGGCCTTCTTCTCGACTGCTGTGTAGTCGTTGTTGCCCTCAGTCGCGACTAACGGAACCCTCAGCCTGACGAGGTCCACGTAGGCCTGCCTGAACGGGTCTTCCTCGTCGGCCCTCACTATTGCGTCGATGACATCGCCGGTGTGGAGGGCCACGTCGGGCCTGAGCCCGTTTATAACCGCCACTAGCTCCCTGAAGAGCCTCTGGTTGGTGTGATGCTTAGGGAGGTCCCGAGTTCCGTAGTGAGTGTCAGTGAAGTGGATCGCCGTGATCTTGTCTGGATACTCTGCGCCGAAAACGTACACCGAGTTGGGCTCTGTGAACGACAGTCCGCCCCCAGAGACCGTCAGGTTGTACAGACCCGGCGGTATTCCCTCAGCTATCTCGACGGTAATCCACCAGGCCTCGATGTTCGAGTCGAATCCCTGATCCACCTTCTCTAGAGGGTACTTCCAATTCTCGGTGAACACCGACTCGAGCGTCACGGACCAGTCGACGTCGGATGGCATGTCTGCGGTCTTCTTCACCCACACGTCAATTTGCTCGCCGTAGATCACAAAATAGGGCGTTATCAGCCTTGGGTATAGGATGTTGTTCACTGGGACAACGTGATACTGTGAAAACGGAGGCTGGGGGGCAGAGGAGACGATCCCATAGTTGATCAGAACGGACCCGAGCGCCAGAACGCATGCCAGCAGGATGAGACCATACGCTCGCTTCAAGGCTCGACCCAAAACTTTCACGTGAGTGGGATTCTTTAAACGATTCGAGGTCAGGGGTCAGTCCAGGCTCTAAATCGACCTGTTTTTAACGCCGTTGAGTCACCTGAAGTGGGTTCGGCCAGCTCCTACTCCTCTGGCTCTACCACCACGGCAGTCCCCCATGGAGCTGGTACTCATAGGGACGGCAGCTTGCACAGCCTTCGACGTAGCAGAGATCCTTAGGAAGAGCGATCAGAGGGTAGAGAGATTTGAGGTAAGGGCCACCGCAGAGAGGGCGCCAAAGCCCCCAGGGTGTTCACGAGAGTCCACCTCGAGTACGTAGTGGAGGGCGAGGTGGACGAGAAAGTCCCAGAGGATGCGATCAGGCTCTCAATGCAGAGGTGCTGCTCAGCCAGCATCATGATCAGGAGGTCTGGAGCCGAAGTCACCACGAGCTACCACATAATCAGGACCAGCAAGTCGTGAGCCTGCGGAGGAGGTCAGGCAGCTCCCATATTCCCTCTATGATGTAATCAGCTCCCTTCGCCCTCAGCCTCTCTGGCGGCTCTAAGCCAGTCAGCACGCCAACTGACAGCACGCCAGCCATTCGAGCCGACTCGACGTCCACCCAGTAGTCTCCCACGAAGATCGCCTCTCGAGGACTCAGGCGAAAGTCCCTCAACACCCTCTCGATGAGTTCGTGCCTGTGCCACAACCCTCCGGAGTTGGGCTCGAGTTGGCCGAGCGTGTAGACCGCATCAACGAGGTCTGCAAAGCCATACTTCCTTAGCTCGTCCCAAATCTGCTCTGGAGTGGCCCTCCTCCCAGTTGTCACCACGATCTTGAGCCCCATGGATCTCAGCTCCTCAAGTGCCTCTCTGGCTCCCTTTATCGGCGCGTCCTCTGGATGCTCTCTCGCTGCATACCTGGTGGCGAACTCCCTCCAGAACTCCTCCTTGTCTACACCGCTCGGGATGAACTCGTCCAGCCGATCCTCAGAGTAGTACTTGACGAACTTCTCCCAGCTCAACGGCTCTCCACCGCTCTCGTCAAGAACCTCGTTGAACACCTCGTGAAAGCGGTGGAGAGTGTCCAAGATCGTCTGATCCAAGTCCAGTATGACCAGTTTGAGCATTAGATCACCTCCTGAGCACTTTCCGGACAGCCTCGGCGACTTGGCCAGCGTACTCAGGGCGGGTATAAACTCTGACGGTCCTCTGCGCCGCAACGAGCACGCTCGGAGGGACGAGTCCGCTGGTCGCTGACTCCAGCGGAACCACCGAGCCGTCCTCTGAGATCACGGCTATCAAGCCCGCGTGACCAGCGGGGGGCAGTGACGGGGTGCCGATGAGAACCCAGTGCGACGGGACTCCGGCCTCCTCCGCTATCCCCTCACACCCCGCCTCCAGGAGTCTGTCTCCCTCCTCGCCGCCCCTCTCGGCCACCAGCTTCGGCGGCCGCCTGGCCTCCAGGTCACCCACGAGTTCCGCCACAGGCTCCGACTCCGCGGTCACCGCTCTAAGAGCGCAGGTGACGGCATGGTCATCGAATCTGGACCAGCTCGGAGAGCTGGCCAGGTCGACCAGCTTGTCTCCAGTCGGCAGTCCGGTGAGTTCAGCCGCGAGTTCGTACGCCCTCTTGAGCATCAGTTCGAAAGCCACAACGGTCTTGTGAAGGTAGACTGCTCTGAACATGAAGGCTCTGCACAGAAGAAAGTGCTCTATGGCGTGTAGAGATCTGGCTGGCACTCCTAGGGCTGGCGAACCGCCGAGGCTGGCCCTCCTGACGACCCTGAGTATTCTCTCGACATCTGGCTTTCCGTACGTCACTCCCGTGTGCAGCGAATCCCTCAAGAGGTAGTCCAGCCTGTCCGCGTCTAAGGGGGAGGAGATCACCAACGACTCGAGCCTCGCCCTCCCCCAAGCTACTTCGGACACCTCAGCCGGGTCGTAGCCGTAGGCTGAGATAACGTCAGAAAGCTCCCCGGAGCGCATGAGGATCCTGCCGATCTCCTCGTGGCCCACGCCCAAGGCCTGCTCGAGCGTATGTGAGAACGGAGGGTGCCCCACATCGTGCAGGAGGGCGGCCAGCCTGATGAGTTGCCTATCGGCCTCCGGGACGACTATTTGGGCTAGGCGGCCTGCGAGGTGCATGGCCCCTAGGCTGTGAGCGAACCTCGTGTGCGTGGCTCCAGGGTAAACTAGCTCAGCCGGACCGAGCTGAGAGACCCTCCTAAGCCTCTGAAAGGTTGGGGTGTCGACCACAGCCACCTCGACGTCTGTCAGCCCTATGTAGCCGTGCACGTTATCATACACGTGCTTGAGGAAGTTCATCTTGGGCTCGGGGAGATGGCGTCTGAGAAAAAGGTAGCAGCTACGCTCGCCACGCCCTGAGGCGAATCTTGCTGGGCTAAGCGGCGTCGACCGTTTAATAGAACAGTCTCCCTCAGCCTACTGATGGTAGGGGATTACTTCTCAAGAGTTGCGGACAAGTGGGACAGGCTCGCGTCGGAGATGTACGACCCGAAGATAAGAGAGAGCGCCATATCGGCTGCGAGGGTAAACAGAAACTCCTCAGTGGCTGACATCGGCTGCGGAACAGGGTTCGTGATAGAGGGTCTCTTAGGTCGGGTCGAGGTCGTCTACGGCGTGGAGCCGAGCGAGGCCATGATCAGAGTTACATCAAGGAAGTTCAGGGGCAGACCGGACGTTATCTTGGTCAGAGCGAGAGCTGAGAGGATACCTCTAGCCGACAACACAGTTGACGCTGTGATCTCGAATATGGCTCTTCACCACGTTTCCAAACCTCTCAGGGCAATCCGGGAAATGGCGCGGATACTTAAGGAGGGCGGAAGGCTCATCATAACGGATCTGGACGAGCACAGTTATGAGTGATTCAAATGAGGAAATGGGCGATGTATGGCTGGGGTTCGATCGCAAGCTCATTAGGAAATGGTTGGAGGAGGCTGGCTCGAAGATGTGGAGGTTACCTGCGCTGGGGGAGAGTGCTGCACTGCAGAGCGTGGAGGGACACGCGTGACCGTGTTCTTAGCCAAGGGAACGAAGCACGGGGCTCACCGTGCAACATTTTGAATTTCCTCTGGAAAGAATTTTTGCTATAAATCCTCAGAACTTAGGTCGCTATCCCCCCTCGTCCATTAACGCCTCCTGCTAAGGCGTGACATGGGAAAGAAATTTACTTGTTCTTCGGCATAAGGAGGATGGTCTCTGAGCGTGGCTGAATTCCTGCTTGAGTGGTAATTAACGCTGTTAGATCGAGTTGAAATGTAATGATAAGAGAGTAAACACGCGAACTCAGGAATCCTACTTCACTCCCTTCGAGATTATGGTTTTCTCAATAAGGTAAGGATAGTTCTGGTGGTATTTTGGAGATTTAAATCAATTTCCTTGAAAATAGCCGTTAGGCACGTTGCGTCAGGTGATCTCGATTACAAGGGCGGTGGGCAAGAAGACTTATAACATTCAGATTTTGTTAAATTTTTAGCATGCAGCGACGACTTGCAGTTGGCCGGGCTGTTCTCGTCGGAGCCCTCGTCGTTATCATCCTGGCAGCCGTCGTGGCAGTCTACTTCCTCAGGAAGCCAGCTGCACCTCCAAAGCCCGCCATAGAGGAGATTGTGATCGGAATGGTTGAGCCCCTAAGCGGGACTCACGCCATATTCGGCATAGAGGCTAAGCAGGCGGCAGAATTGATAATCGAAGACATAAACGCCAAGGGCGGAATCCAGTCTCTCGGCGGGGCCAAGCTCAAGCTAGTGGTGGCAGACTCTAAGGATTCCATTGAGGGGGCTAAGCTAGCCGCAGAGGAGCTGATCTCGAAGTATCACCCGCCGATAATAATCGGAGCGTACATCAGCAGGCACACAGCGGCCATGGCTGAGGTGACAGAGCGAGAGAAAGTAATACTCGTCGCCGACGCTCTGGTTGACTTCCTGAGCGAGAAGGGGTGGAAGTACTTCTTCAGGGCCTGCCCTAAGACCTCGATACATGGTAAGACCGCCATGAGGTTCGTGTACGAGACTGCTCAGAAGAAAGGCATTGAAATTAAGACAGTAGCGATATTGAACGAGGACTCTGTGTTCGGTAGGTACACCGCTCTGGGTGCCTACCACGAAGCTCTGACCCTAGGTCTAACGGTCGTCGAGCACATTGAGTATCCCTACGATATAGCCGATGCGTCCCCGATCGTGAGCAAGCTCATCGAGGTCAAACCCGATGTTGTGATATCGGTTCCCTACTTCGCTGACGGAGTTTTGATCGCCAAGACCATGGAGGAGATGGGCTTCAAGCCCATGATAGTCGCCGGAGCGGGCGGCTGTGGGTACTGCGACCCCGACTCCATAGCCGCCGCCGGGACGGCTGTTGAGGGCTTCACTCAGACCTACAGCTACAACCCGTTCCTAGACACCCCGTACAACAAGGAGATAGTGCAGAAGTTCCAGGAGAGGTACGGCAAGCTGCCGACCGAGGCCGGAGGCATAATCTTCTACTCACTCTGGACCATCAAGGAGGCTCTCGAGCTGGCGGGCCAGATGTTCCCAGAGGATCCGCTCAACCCCGATAACCTCAGGCAGGCCTTCTTGGCTCTCGACATAACCAGCGGACCCGCGGCCGAGACCTACCCATCCGGCCACATCAAGTTCGATGAGAGCGGTGACAACATCTACGCGATGGCTGTTGTCCTGCAGGTCCAGAACGGCGAGCCAGTGCTCGTATATCCATTTGAGTATGCTCAGGCTGAGCCTATATTCCCCATACCCGGATATACGCCGTAAACCCTCCTCCCCAATTTTTTCTTTCGTAGGAGGTGTCAGTCTTGCTTGAGCTGCTCCTGCAGAACTTAGTTAACGGAATCTTGATGGGGTGCGTTTACGCACTCGTGGCCCTCGGTCTGGCGCTTCAGTTCGGAGTGATGGACATAATCAACTTCGCACATGGCGAGTTCGTCATGATCGCGATGTATCTAGTGTACTGGGCTAGCCTGCTGCTGGCGATACCTGGATCCGCGACCTCGCTGGTGGTCGCACCCCTGTTCTTCGTGTTCGGCTTGGTGGTCTACAAGCTCGTCATAGACCGCATAGTCGGAACCTACCCTCTGGCACAGATAGCTGCAACAATAGGTCTCATGGTGCTCCTGCGCAACCTCGCCTTGGCGGCCTGGAAGGCCCAGCCCAGGGGGCTGCAGTACGAGGTTCTGAGGGGGGGCATCGGCCTCGGCCCCGTGGTCGTGCCGATCTCCAGACTCACGGCGGCGGGGGTCAGCATAGCGACGATGCTCGCGCTTCACTGGTTCCTAACCAAGACGAGGGTCGGACTCGCCCTGAGGGCCACGAGCGACGACATGCACGCGGCTGCCCTGCTGGGCATCAACGTCAGGAAGATGTTTGCGGTGGCCTTCGGCTTAGGTTGCGCGATCATAGGGATAGCGGCGGCCTTCATCATGACGTTCCAGCAGGTCAACCCAGAGGCGGGGCTGACGTGGGGTCTGATCAGCTGGATAATAGTCGTCATGGCAGGTCTTGGTGGTGTGAGCGGTGTCCTATTCTCAGGCCTAATTCTGGGGATCGTGGAGGCGCTTGAGATCACCTTCTGGGATCCTAGGGCCAGCCTAGCTGTCATGTACTCCCTGTTCATACTCATACTCTGGGTGCGCCCGAGAGGCCTATTCGGGAGGAGGTAACCCATGAGATGGCTGAGTCTGAAACCTATCATCGCGATTGTAGCGATACTCGGAATCTTGCCTGCTTTAGTTGGATTTAACAACTACTACGTCCTCCTGCTGACCTGGATCCTGTACTACTCAACGCTCGTGAGCGCGTGGAACATTATAGGCGGGTTTGCTGGTCAGCTGGACCTGGCGGCCGCCTCCTACATCGGGCTCGGAGCCTACACCATGGGGACGCTGATGTCCAGGTACGGCATAACGCCCTGGGTTGGAATACCTCTGGGAGGGCTAGTGGCCGTCGGATTCGCGGCGCTGATTGGCTACCCCACGTTCAGGTTCGGGCTGACAGAAGCTTGGTACGCTCTAGCGACCATAAGCAGCGTGGTGGTGCTTCAGAAGATATTCCTAGTGTGGGAGTCTGTCGGCGGACCGGAGGAGAGGTACCTGCCTCCGTACTACGGATCCATCTACTACCTGAGGTTCAGAGGGTACACTCCGTACTACTACATCCTCCTGCTGACGCTGACCTTGACCCTCCTGCTTAACATGAAGATTAGGAGGAGCAAGATGGGGTACTACCTGCTGGCGATCAAGGAGAACGAGGAGGCCGCCGAGATCTTGGGCGTCGACGTTAGGAAGTACAAGCTCAAGGCTCT
>CBEVRO010000018.1:0-19441 GCA_965552295.1 uncultured archaeon
ATGGCCAAATTCGCCATCACTCCGCTGATCGGACGGACGTCGGCGTGCTTAGCCTTGAAGAGTTCCTTCATCAGGTCCATGGCGATCTGCTCCACCTGGTCGATGTACTTGCACCCTGCGTAGACCCTCTCCCCAACCCAGCCCTCGGCGTACCTGTGGCCGAAGTCGGAGATCAGGGCTTCCCTTACCGCATAGCTCGTCACGTTCTCGCTGGCTATCAGCGGTAGAGAAGAGTCGAACCAAGCGTGATGCTCCTCTAGGAGCGAGAATATCTTGTCGTACGCTTCCCTTGGATCCAAGCGCACACCCCTGCGACCGGGCGGGCCCAAGAAAATAACGTTAGGTCTGGCGCTGAGATATATGGTGCCTCGGTCGTTGATCTACTGATGCCTCTCAAGGTTGTTTCTCTCATGGGCGCTCTCGCCAGAGAGGCTGCGGACGCTGTGGCCGCGCAGGTCGGCGGTGCATGTCTCGCAGAGCGTGGAGAGATAGAGAGCCTGCCGATCACGGTGTCCAAGAGGTTAGTGTTTGGTGATGGGATCGTCGCTGAGCACAGGCGCGTCGAGAACCCTCTGAGGGCTATAGCGTCTTTGGAGGGCTGTAACCTAGTCTTGCTGATTAACCTAGGGGAGCCTCTGGCCCACAGAATTCTGGCTGTGGAGAGTGTAAAGGAGGTCGACGAGCTGAGGGACGAATACACGGTTGCAGTCACTTCAAGCAGGCCTCTCGAGGCCGAAGGCCTCAAGTACGTGCCATTCTCCCGCTTGGGCGAGTTCATCGAGGCCCTTCCCATATACCCGGCGTGGCTCGACTGCGGTAAGTGCGGGCATCCGACCTGCGTCGACTATCTGAAGGCCGGCGCGAGGGGAGAGAGGGTGTCCTGCGCCTCGGCGGAGTCTAGATCGGTCACGCTGAGGGTGAACGGAGTTCCCATAGGGCTGGTTGACTTCATCGAAAACCAGCTTCGAGAGCTTGCGTTAGCGTATCTTAGAACGCTCAAGGGAATACCTGAGGATATTAAAACCGTAGAGCTGAAAATCAACATAGCGAGGGAGTGAGGCTGCCTGCCTCTGGAAGCGGAAAGGGAGACCCCAGGGTCAAGGAGTCTCCCCTCTACGACTCGCTCTTAGACGACAAAGTAAGGTGTCTCGTCTGCGAAAGGAGGTGCACTCTATCTCCGGGAGACTTGGGGTTCTGCAGAACTAGGCTCAACTTAGACGGAAAGCTCTACACAATAGTTTACGGGGCTCTTAGCGCCATGGAGAGCAGACCAATTGAGATCAAGCCTTTCTACCACTTCTGGCCTGGGTCGACCTCGCTGACCTTCTCAACTTGGAGCTGCAACTTCAGGTGCCCCTGGTGTCAGAACTGGCACCTCAGCCAAGTTGAGCCTCCGAAGAAGTCGGGGTTCACGCCACCTGATGCTGTCGTCGATCTGGCGGTGAAGGCTGGGGACGAGGGCCTCTGCGTCAGCTTCAATGAACCTCTGATGCTCTTTGAGTACTCTCTGGACGCGTTTAGGCTGGCTAAGGAGAGGGGGCTTTACTCCACATACGTCTCGAACGGATACATGACCGAGGGTGCGCTGAGGGCCTTGGCGGAGGCGGGCTTGGATGGGCTCAAAATAGACATCAAGGGCGGAGAGGAGGCTTACCGGAGGTACGCTCCTGGAGCAGACTGGGAAGTTCCTTGGAGGAACGCTTCACTGGCTAAGTCCTTGGGCATCCACGTGGAGCTGGTCTACCTGGTGATACCGGGCGTTAACGACGACGAGGCTGACTTCAGGGAGGCTGCCAGGAGGACTGTCAGGCTTGTGGGGCCAGACACTCCGCTTCACTTCACTCGCTACTTCCCAGCGCACAAATTCCGCGCCCCACCGACGCCTGTGGAGAAGCTCGAGGAGGCCTGCAAGATCGCTAAGGATGAGGGTGTCCTCTTCGCGTACGTCGGCAACGTGCCAGGACATAGGCTCGAGAGCACCTACTGCCCGGAGTGCGGAGCCCTACTTATCAGGAGGTGGAACTGGATCATCGTGGAGGTCAAACTTAGCGAGGGGAAATGCCCTAGCTGTGGGTATGAAGTGCCGATGCGCGGGAGGGTCGTGTTGAAGTCTAGGAGGTGGCTCTAAGCTCGAGCGAGTGATACCAGCGTGACCTCGGGCGAGTGAGCGAGCAGGATGACGGGTGTGTCCTCAGGCGCCCCCTCAAGCGACTTAGCTACATCCGACCGGTAGGTGTGAGGATCATCCACGCCAGCCAGCCAAAGCTCTTGGTCCCCCACTCGAACAGCCATACCGGAGTTGACTAGCACTCTAACGCCTGAGTCCTCAAGCACCTCCTGGATCTCCTTGGCGCTCGGACCGCCCCTCCCCTCCGCCCAGTGGTCCCAATTCCCCAATACTGCATAGACCTCTCCGAGACCTGCGATCATCTGAGCGAACTTCTTCAGGAGGTCCCAGCCGTCCGGGGAGTCCAAGAAATCTCCGGTTACGACAATAAGGTCCGGCCTCTCCCCCTCCGCAATCTTTAGGGCAACTCCTTCCCTGCGGCCCAGACCGTGAAGATGGAGGTCTGAGAGCAGGGCAAGCCGGATCCTGTCCGCACGTCTCAGCCTTCTGAGCCTCACCTCCACGCGCTCAACCTTCACCATATTCAGCTCGCCGAAGTGAGAGTAGACGGCCGTGCCAACCGCGACTCCCGCTGCGCCCAGTAGGAACCTCCCCCTGGTCAGCTTGAGGCGGAGCGATACCGACACCACCCCACGCTCTTAAATGCCCATCTCGCCAAAAATGTTACAGGGGGTCAGTTTTGAGGCTTCTCACATCTTCTCGAGCCTGGGGATGCCCACCAAGTCCATTGCAAGTCCGAGAGTGTTCTTGACGGCTCTAACTAGCGCTAGTCGGGCAGATCTCACGGGCTCCTCGGCGGGGAGGACGGGGTGCCCCTCGTAGAATTTGTTGAACCTGATAGCCAATTCGTTCGCGTACTGAGCCACTATGTCTGGTCTCCTGAGGGAAACTGCCGATCTGAGGGTCTCTGGAAACTCAGCTATGTGGAATATTAGTCCAGCCTCTTCGTCCGTGCCTAAGGCAGCTGCTTCGTACTCCTCTGGCGCAGATCCCGCCTTCCTTAGGATGCTTGAGGCCCTGGTATACGCGTACTGAATGAAGGGGCCGCTGTTGGCCTCTAGATTCAGCACCCTGCCCCAAGAGAACACTACAGGCTTTATCGGATCGACCGAGACCAGCGCATACCTTATCGCGCCAACCGCTACTTTCTCTGCTATCTCATCGATCTCCTCTGCCGACAGTCCCGCCCTCTCCCTCAGTATCTCCTTGACCTTCGCCTTGGCCTCATCCATGAGCTCATCGAGCGTCACGTATATGCCAAGCCTGCCGGACATCTTGATTCCGATCAGATTCACGAGTTCGTAGCTGAAGTGCACTATCTTGTCCGGATCCTCTCCGGCCAGAGCGACGCTCGCTCTGACCTGCTGCTGCTCTAGCCTCTGCTCAGCTCCTATGACATTGTAGCACACCTGCACGCCGACTTCTTCGATCTTGTAGAGAGAGTAGGCCACGTCGGTCGCTGTGTAGAGCCAGGTCCCGTCCGACCTAGTAAGGTAGAACCTCGGCGGCACCACCTCATCGAGACGACCCTCGGAGTCAAGCTCTCTGACCTGCTCCGGCGTCAGGTTGAACGCTCTCATCACGTCTTCTCTCTCCCTTATAGCCCTTCCCACGTCGACGTAGACCGCGCCATCCTCTCTGCCGACGTATCCAGTCCTCTCTATCCTTCGAAGTGCCTCGTCCGCCCACCCGTTCCATATCAGGTCGCTCTCCCAGTCGTAGGCATCATGATGGATGCCGAGCCTCGAGAGAGTCTGCACGAAGCCTTCCATCACCGACTCGGCCGCCGGCCTCACTATCTCCTTGGCCCACTCCTCTCCTGCCTGATAGGCCACCAGAAGCCTCCTGATCTGGCTGGCGGGGTCAGGGTCTGACCTCACGCCATTTAAGATCCTCTCGACAAGTTCAGGGTTGGACGATCTGAGCCTCTCGAGGGCTCCGAGCAACTTCTCCCTCTCCGGGCCCTCAGCTTTTAGCAGTTCCGTCGCTATATTAGTCGCCGCGTAGATGACCCCGAACCAGTGGTCGATCTTCCCTCTCGGGGCCAGATCTCTGACCTTCGAGTATCCGTAGCTGAGGAGGATTGTCTGGTGGCCAGAGTCATTGACCAAGTAGTGAGTCTCGACGTTCCAGCCCAGGTGCTTCAGCATCCTAGCATACGAGTCCCCAATCACTGCGTTCCTGCCGCTGCCCACGTGGAGAGGGTGGGCTGGGTTCACGCTGGTGTGCTCCACCATAACTACGCCGGGCTTTGGGTCGCCCTTACCGAAGTCCGGAGACGAGGCGGCCTCTATCACCAGCTTGAAGAAGGCTGGCTCGTCGAACCTGAAGTTCAAGAAGCCCCTGGCCGCGGAAGCGCCGACTGCTATGGGCAGGGATGAGAGGTCCAGCCGATCCACTATCTGCTGAGATACCTCCTCGGGCCTCATGGCGAGCCTGCCTGCCAGCTTGAAACCAATCGGAGTTCCAACGTGTCCTACGTCTCTGCTGGGGGTTCTCTGCATTGGGACGTCGGAGCCGTCCAGCTCTACCCCCATCTCTTTGGACGCTCTCGACACAGCATCGGCCAGCACCCTCTTTAGCGCCCCTAGAGGGTCTCTTGGATCGAGCATCCTGCAGCAGTCCGCCTGCAGTAATTAAGGGTGCACAGCCAGCGCCGCAAGGCCGCAGGCAGGATTTTAACATTGTTCACTTAGGGCTTGGCGGGATGAATCTTGAGCGAGCAGACGTCCGCTGACTCAGGTCCGCGAGCTCCTGCCTTGCCCTCGCCCCACATTCAACAGGAGATCTCGAACAGAATCCAGGAGCGGTTGAGCAAGATCAGGCACAAGATCATAGTGCTCAGCGGGAAAGGTGGGGTTGGCAAGTCAACTGTTACGGCGAATTTAGCGGCGGTCCTGGCCAAGAGGGGGTACTCCGTCGGAGTGTTCGACTACGACTTCCACGGCCCAGCGATGGCTCGGATGCTCGGAGTATTGGGTCAAACCTTGCAAGCATTCCCACTTGGAATATTCCCCGCCACGGGCGTGCTGGGGATCAAAGTAGTCTCGCTGGCCTTTCTGCTACCCGATGAGAAGACTCCGGTTATTTGGAGGGGGCCTCTGAAGGCAAAGGCCCTTGTGGAGCTGATGAGTAGCGTGGTGTGGGGTGAGCTAGATTTTCTCCTATTCGACCTCCCTCCGGGGACTGGGGACGAAGCGCTCAACATAGCTCAGAACATACCCGAGGTCGATGGAGCGATAGTCGTCACGATACCAAGCGTGGTCTCTGCAGTGGCTGTGGAGAAGTCGGCCGAGTTCTGCAAGCAGCTGGACATACCTCTACTCGGAGTTGTGGAGAACATGAGCTACTTCAAGTGCCCCCAGTGTGGACTAGTGACGGAGATCTTCGGCCACGGCGCCGGAGAGAAGATAGCCGAAGAGGAGGGAGTGAGGCTCTTGGGGAGGCTGCCGCTCGACCCGGATGTAGCCAGGTGCATGGATGAGGGAAAACCAGTTGTGATATGCAAACCAGAGTCTGAGTCTGCCAGGGCGCTGGAAGAGATCGTGGATGCCCTATTAGACCTATTGAGCGTTAGTCGCTGAGCGGGAAGTCTCCTCAGAGGACGAAAGCGCTGATCCTATCTTTCCCCTCAAGTTAACCTTAATCGATTTCCAAGTACAGGGTTTCGTGGATGAGCCTCAGCGTGAGGGAACAGGAGTACCTCGAAGCTATGCTCTTCCTAGTGAGGGAGAAGGGGACGATACGCGTGAGGGACTTAGCACAGAAGTTAGGGGTCCGACCAGCCAGCGTCGTGGACGCTCTTGAGAGGCTGGAGGAGAAGGGCCTAGTAACCTACAAGAAGAGGGAGGAGATCTCGCTCACCGATGACGGCATCAGGGCGGCCTCCGAGATAGCAGAGAGACACGAGCTTCTCAAGCAGTTCTTCGCGGAAGTCCTTGGCGTCCCGGAGGATGCTGCCGAGCAGGATGCCTGCTACCTTGAGCACGGGGTTCATCCGCAGACGCTCGATAGAATATTCCTCTTTCTGAAGTTCCTCTCGACGTGTCCAAAGGCCGGGCCCGAGTTGCTAAAGCAATTCAGACTGTTCGCCGAGCGCGGAGAGTGCCCGACCGAGTGAAGGCATGGAAAGTGCTTTTATACATTTAGGTTAGCCTAACGAGACGAGAAAGAATGAAGCGGGCCAGGGGGCGCGTCGAGGGGGAGGGAGCACGCACACCTCTTGCTCAAGGAACCAGGCCATGCAGCGAGGGAGATCTCAGGATGCCAAGCATTGTGGTGCCTATGTCAACCTTGCCGCCGGGTACTCGAGCCGTGGTGCGGGAGATAAGGGCCGGGAGGGGGTTAGCTAGGAGACTCATGGAGATGGGGCTCCTCCCAGGAAGCGAGGTTACGATCCTCTTCAACTCGGCTGGCCCCCTGGTCATCTCCGTTCGAGGCGTCACCCTCTCCCTAGGTAGGGGGATAGCCTCCAAGGTGATGGTTCAACCGCTCTGAGGAGGGTCTACATTGAGTTCTAAGGGCCTCAAAAAGGGCGAGATAGTCGTCGCTCTTGCCGCCAACCCAAATGTGGGTAAGAGCACTCTGTTCAATGCGCTGACCGGTGAGACCGCGCACGTGGCGAACTGGCCAGGAGTGACGGTCTCGGTAAATCAGGGACACCTCACTCACCACGGGGTTAGAGTCAAGATAGTCGACTTGCCAGGGTCCTATGGTCTCTCTGCAGGGGCCAAGCAGGTGGCTGAGGCCATAACAGGGGAGTTCATCACTCGACACAAGCCGGATGTCGTAGTCGTCTTGGCTGACGCCACCGCCCTCGAGAGGACCCTCTACATGGCGATACTCGTCCTTGAGCTGACGGGAAAGGCAGTGCTAGCCCTCAACATGATGGACGTCGCCGCCAAGCGGGCCATTCACATAGACGTTGAAGGGCTCGAGAGAGGGCTGGGTATACCCGTCGTGGGCATATCGGCCCTCAAGGAGATGGGCCTTGGAGCTTTACTTGATAGGATACTAGACATCGCGGAGGGGAGGGCTGGGAGGGCAGCCCCGCTCAGAGTAGACTACGGACCGCTGGAGCCGTACATCAGCGAGATCGAGAGCCTACTCGCCGGCTGCCCAGCGCTGGCGGCCTACCCAAGCCGCTGGGCAGCCGTCAAACTGATGGAGGGTGACCCGAGCTTGGTGGAGTCTCTGGCAAAGGCAGATCCTCAACTGCTCAAGAAGGTAGAGGGGGTTCGTGCGAGGGCTGAGGCTGAGCTCAGGGTGATTCCAGAGGAGTTCATGGTTCAGGCGAGGTATGAACTCATTTCTAGCCTGCTAAGGGGAAAGATCAAGGTAACCAGACTTGCCTCCCTTGACCTGGCCGAGAGGCTCGATAGGATAGCCCTGCATCCCATAGTTGGTCCTATCTTCTCGCTCCTCGTGCTATTCTCTGCGTTCGCAGCAGTTTTCGCGGCGAACACCGGCAGTCCTGTGGATATGATTCTCGGGCTGCTTGGCTTCGAAAGGGCGGCCGAGCTAGTTGGAGAGTACAGCCTAGTTTCTCTGATAGGCGGGGTGTTTGACAGTTTGGCTGGTCTGTCGAGCGAGATCCTACTAAACGCTGGCTACCCAGAGTGGGTCGCGTCCCTGCTGGCCGACGGCGTCGTCTCAGGAATGGGGCTCGTGCTCAGCTTCCTACCACTGGTCTTCACGGTCTTCGTGCTCCTGGGAGTTCTGCAGGACAGCGGGCTCATGGCGAGAGTTGCCGTGAGTCTGGATCAATTCTTCAGGAGGTTTGGGGTCAGCGGGAGGGCCGTTTTCCCGGCGGTAATAGGGTTTGGCTGCAACGTACCAGCGATCCTCGCCACCAGAGCTATGGACGACGATAGGGAAAGGGTGGTGACCGCTCTCGCAGTGCCGATGATACCCTGCCAAGCGAGGCTGATCGTAACGGTCGCGCTGGTGGCCTCTATAGCCAGCACCCCCGCCGGACAGGCCGTCGTTCTCGTTGGGCTCTACACCCTCCAGATCCTGCTGTACCTGATCACGGCGCTCGTGATGAATAGGCTGGTCTTCAGTGTGAGAACTCCTTCTGAGCTGCTGCTAGAAGTTCCGCCATATCACACGCCCAGCCTGAAGGTAGCTTGGTGGTACGCTAGAACGAACTCCCTTCACTTCCTAAAGAAAGCGGGAACCGTCATATTTGCGGCCAACCTAGCCTTCTGGGCGATACTTCACGTGGGCCCCTCTGGATACGTCAGCAGCATCCAAGGGGCCTCTGCCAGCCTTGGAGGTATCGTCGGAAGGTATCTCGAGCCCGCTGGAGCTCTGGTGGGCCTTGGAGATTGGAGAGTCATATTGGCGCTTCTGGCTGGATTTATCGCCAGGGAGGCCGTTCTAACCACGCTCGCCTCGATGACGGGGGCGGCGGATCCCCTGAGCGCCATCGCAGCGCTGAATCTATCTCCGCTGCAAGCCCTCTCCCTCGCCGTGCTTAGCATGGCTTACACTCCCTGCGCAGCCACGCTAGCCGTAATTAAGCAGGAAGTAAGGCTCATGAGTCTTCTACTGAAGCAGCTGGTGTATCAGCTGGGAGTCGCCATAGCCCTGGCTGGGGCCATATACTGGCTGGGCCTACTCCTCTTTAGCTGAGGGATCGACAGGCGGGCCTCGCGACAAGAACTTCGCGAAAGCATAGATTACGAGGGCTATAACCACCAGCACGCCAATCGGCTCCAGCCACCTCCTGACCACAGGCCAGTTCTCCTCGAGAACAACGCCAGCCCACACTAGAGCTGCATTCCAAGGGATCGACCCAACGATAGTTGTCAGGAGAAACGCCCACGGGTCGAAACGAGCCACCCCGGCTGGCAGCGATATCACCGTCCGGACCATCGGGCTCATCCTACCGACTAGGAGAGCGAGCGTTCCCCTTCTCCTGAAGAACTCCTCTGCCATCTCGAGATGACGCTCGCTGAGCCAAGGCAACCTGCCCACGGCGCCCCTTCCCCACTTGACGCCGATGTAGTAGGCTGCGACGGAGCCAAGTAGGTTTCCCACAACTCCGGAGGCGACCGCCTGCCAGAATCCCATTTCACCTCTGGCAACTAAAAAGCCGGCGAATGGCATTACAACTTCGCTGGGGACTGGCATGAGCGCGCTCTCGAGGGCCATTAGGACGATTATCGCAGGATAAGAGCCCTGGGCTATGACCTCTGCGATCAGCTCTACGATGCGATCAATTAACTCGCCCAGCATAGGCCTTACCTCCGCGAGAGGGCCTCGAGGGTTCGCTAGGGTCTTCTACCTCGTCTTGGCCGCCCTCATCCTGGCGGATTCTAGCACCTCAAGATAGAGGTTCCGCCCTGTGGAGTCTACGGTGACCGTTAGGGGACCGAAGTCCTCGACCTCTACGACCCACATGGCCTCAGGCATCCCCAGATCCAGCCAGTAGACTCCTAAAACTCTCCTCACGCTGGACACAGCTAGAGCGCTGGCTCCCCCTGGGTGCTGAGCGTACACGGCGCCGAACCTCTTGAGTGCCTCCGTGGTGCGCTCGAACATTCCCCCCTTGCCCACTATCACTCTTACTCCAAACCTCTCGATGAACTCCGGCTCCAGCTGCTCCATCCTAGCGCTGGTCGTGGGTCCGAAGCCGTAGATCCTCCACTCTCCCTGTTCCTGCCTGACTATTGGACCGCAGTGATAGATGACGCCGCCCTCCAAGTCCACCGGCAGCTTCTCCCCCCTCCTCGCCAGCTCCAGAGCCCTCCTGTGGGCCTGGTCTCTGGCCGTAACGACTACTCCGGTGATATAGATCACATCGCCCGCTCGCAGTCTCCTCGCGTCATTTTCGGATATAGGTGTCTTCAGCCTGTATTCAGCCATAGTAATTCACCTCACGGCTCGATAAGCCTAAAATTGCCATCTGGGTCAAACTCAACCAGCGCCCTCCTGGCGGCCCAGCAGAGCATCGACACGCCGACCGGCAGGCTCGCTGGGTGTCTGTGCATCCACTCGATGTGCACGCCTAGGGCGTAGGTTGAACCCCCCAAGCCCATTGGGCCCAGTCCTAAGGAGTTAATTTCCTCCAGCAGGGCTTCCTCAAGCCTGGCAACCTCTGGATCAGGATTTTGCTTGCCTAGTGGTCTCATTGCAGCCCTCTTCGCTGCGTCGAGCGCGGCATCGGCCCCTCCCCCCACGCCGACGCCAATTATGACGGGAGGGCAAGGCTTTGGCCCCGCCTTCAGGACCGCATCTATCACGGCCTGCTTGATGCCCTCCACGCCTTTGGCTGGGCTGAGCATGTAGAGCGCCGAGACGTTCTCGCTCCCTCCACCCTTGGCTAAGTAGCGAATCCTCAGCTTGTCGCCAGGCACAAGCTCCCAGTGGATTATAGGCACGCCAACTCCAGTGTTGTCCCCGCTGTTCACGTTCGACCATGGATTGACCGCGTTTGGCCTGAGCGGGACCTCTCGCGTGGCGCGTCTGACCGCAGCCACTATCGCACCCTCTATCTCGGCCTTAACTGGGAAATCGCTCCCCACCTCAACGTAGAACGTCGGCGTACCAGTGTCTTGGCATATTGGGAGCTTCCTCTCCTCCGCGACCTCGATGTTCCTCAAGATGGCCTCCAGTATTGACCTCCCGAGGGGGGAGGTCTCCCTCTCAAGCGCCTTCTGTAGAGCCTCGCGAACGTCTCCCGGCAGCCTGATGGCGGCCGCAGCCACCGCTCTGTAAATGCCCTCTTCGATCGCCTGAAGCAACAGGAGCCCTCTCACCCTGGCAGGTACTTTCTCAGGAGTCTACCGAGCCTCGTTATGCCCTCTCTTATCTCTTGAGGGGTTAGGTAGCTGTATCCCAACCTCATGCCATGGGTTCTGGGCTTCAGGGGCTCGAGCTTATCGGTCTCCGGCTCGTAGGAGTATCCGGAGGGTGGATAGAATGCCGCTCCAGGCACGAACGAGACGTCGTTCTTGAGGGCAACCTCGTTGAGGAACCTGCCTGAGTCGAACTCCCTGTGGTCAGAGGACCACCAGATGAAGAAGCCGCCCGTGGGGGAGGTGCGGTGGCCTGGCGGGAAGCTCTCATCTATCGATTCCTCCATGGCCTCGCATCTCTCCCTGTAGCCCTCCCTAACCCTGAGGATGTGTTCGTCGAAGTACTTCTCGTAGTACATGACTGCAAGCTTCTGCATCAGTGTGGGAGTGCAGAGATCAATGTACCCCTTGGCCTTGATGACCTGCTCCTTTAGCCTTGGAGGCATGTAGCTGTACCCTATCCTAAAGACTGCGACTTCTTTGCTGGTGCTCCTCTGATAGATCACGAACTCGTTATTCTTGTCGAAAGCCTTGATGGGCTTGACAGGCTCACCCCTGAATTGAATTTCTCTGTACGCAGCGTCTTCGAACAGATACATCCCGCGGGAGGAGACTAAGTCAAAGAAGGCCTTCCTGCGGCTCTCAGGCATCGTGGTGCCCGTCGGGTTGTCTGAGTCTGGAACCGCGTAGACGAGCTTAGGCTTGACCCCAAAATCGCGCTCAACGAGTTCGGCTGCCCTGTCCACATACTCTGGTACCATGCCCTTTTCGTCGGCCGGTACCGTCACCACCCTAGCCTGAAACTTGGCAGCCACGTTCACGAAACCAAGGTATGCAGGCCTCTGAGTGATTATCACATCGCCAGGATCTATCAGAGAGTCGAGTATTGCGTAAATCGCTTGCTGGGATCCAGTGGTTATTATTACGTCCTTCCAGCCCTCCTCCGGGTCTATCTGCAAGCCGTCTCTGGCCCTCAGCATCTTTCGAGCGAGAAGCTCTCTCAGCTCTGGTAAGCCCTCAGACGGACCGTAATTGAAGTGCTCCACCACATTTCTCTCCTCGCCCCTGAGCACGAGGTCCATCTCCTCAAGGCCCAGCTCGGCGAGGAGACGCGGGAACACCCTGATCGGCAGCACGCCGGGTTTCCCGCCCGCGAAGTAGTACCTCACCCTGATCCTCAACAGCCTTCTGATCTCCGACTCTGGGATCAGGCGAGTCCAGGTGGCGAAATCAAAGGCTATGGGGAGACCCTCCCTAGCCAAAACTCACACCCGCTCGAGGCGTGTGAGTATCCGTTAATGATTTAAACTCTATCGTGATCGGAGCCCTCCGGCGCCCCGTAGGGGGGTGTTTAATTAGATCCTGAATCGAAAGAAAAAGGCTGGAGGAGGCTCTCTTACCAGCGAGGCCTCCTGTAGGAGCTTCCTCTTCGGCCGTATCCCCTGCCTTCACGCCTCCGGGGCCGCCAGCCCTCGGGCGCGTCTGGGGATTCGTCGGGGATCTGATCCTCTGGGACGACTTCGGAGTCGTCTAGGACCTTAATTGCTCCTCTCTGTCCGACGTTTAGCTGAACCTTGCCTCTAAAGGCCGTTGTGAACCCGTTCTGTACTTCTATGACCTGTCCCACTGAGAGGGAGCCAGCGTGATCTCCCCACAGCGTCAGCTTCACTCGCCCAGTTTCGTCGCCTATCACAGCCTCCGACAAGGTTCTGAGACCAGACCTGGTCTCAACGTCTCTCGGCTCGCCGACCTCGAGAACCCGGCCCTTAACGACTACGCCATCTTCACCGGGCCTCAGGTCGGAAATCTTCTTCTCCATTTCGCTCGCTCACTTCCGCGATTCGCTGCGCAGGCCTAATGCTCTTGGAATTTAAAGGTGGTGGTTCGCCTAAGCCTAGCAGAATAAGTCGGTTCATCAAAGCAGCGAATTAATGGGAGTCCTCAGCCTCTAGTCTCAGAGATCGCTTATTTGAGGCTCATCGCCTGCAAAAGTGGCGTAATCACGATTTGCCTGAAGCCAGCGTAACTTGGGCTCAAACTAACTTGGCTCGAGCTTACTCGCCAAGAGCGTGGCTAAACCGTACAGGAGGAAGAAGGGGATTGTGAGCATCAGCGTACTCACCGGCGTGGGGTCCGGAGTTAAGATTGCAGCTATGGCAGCAATCACGAAGAAGACAATCCTCCACTTCTGCTTTAAGGTAGCTGATTTCACCAGTCCCGCTTTAGCTGCGAGAGCTATGGCGAGAGGAAACGTGAAGAAGAGTCCAGATGAGACCATTCCGAGCAGGACGAAATTGAAGAATTGTTTGACTGAGAACGTCAGCTCTACTCCAGAGCCTAAGTTAATCCAGGCCAAGATGGCGAACGTTGCCGGAATGACTAAGTAATACGCGTATATTGCTCCAGCCAAGAAGAGTATGGCGAACCCTATGGAGAAACCCAGCAGAAACTTCTTCTCCTTGGGAAACAGGGCTGGCTTCAGGTAGGAGTAGATCTGATAGCCTACGTAGGGAGAGGTGACGAGTAGCCCCAAGAGGATCGCGAGATAGATCATAACCTCAATCGCGTCAAGCCAGCCGTAGGCAATCAGCCTGATCTCTACCTCCTTGGTTCCAAGCAGCGCCCCGAACTTGCTCGCAAAGCGGTTTGTGGACTCTAAGAGGCTGTCCCTCATGTAGAAAAACACGCTCAAAACGAGCGGAGTGTATCCGCCCTCGAGATTCTCGCCAAAGACCAGGGAGGACGGGATAACTGAGATCAAAAGAGAAGCTATTATGATCGAGATCAGAGCTCTTCTCAACCTGACGAGCAGCTCAACCACATGCTCCTGTATGGGCCTTGGCACATCTTCTGGAGGAACCGGCATCAACCCGCCTCCCCGAGTTACCCTCTCACATGGGATGTCTAACGCATAGGCCGAGCTTCTCTACATCGGAGTTCGCTTCTCAACGACTCCCTCATCACACAGACTCTCTAGAAATCTTCTCACATCTTCAAGCGCTTTATCAAAGTCATCTAGCTCCCATTCCGCGCTGAGAAGCTCTAGTATCTCCTCTGGAGACATCCACTCACCTGCGATCATCGAGAGAACAACGGTCGCTTCTTCGTTGAGTTCATAGAGGTTTCCAGACTCCTCATCCACTAGGAAGTTTCCCTCGACATACGCGCCTTCTCTGAGCTTGTACTCCAGCCGCTATCACCTTAGATTGGCTTCTCTTAATACCCGATTAAAACGATTAGCTCACAAACATCCTAAGCAGCAAGCCCACGGGGTCCCCTAGAACTTGAGATAGGAGGTATCCGGCGAGAATGAAGGGCATGAGGGGGTAGGCAGGAACGTACCACCTGCAGTTCTCTTGAGGCTTCGAGGGCTCAAGGGGTGCGAATATCTTGGATAGCTTGAACTTTCTGCGGCCGTCCTGAGTAAATTCAGCCGGCACAGAGCCAAGTTCAGGCTTAGAAGAGAGCAGGGCTAAGGCCAGTGCTATCCTCCACGACGGCTCGTCAAACCCCTCAAGCAGAGAGGGGTCTCTCTTTACCCTAGCCAAGTTGATCAGGAACTGGACCGGAGGGGCGAAGAGAAGGAGTAGCTTTGAGTAAATGAATGTGGAGAACGATGGGGGAATCAGGCTGCCACCGGCCACCGGTTGAACTATCTCTACTGTGAGGTAGGCTAGGATGTCTGCCTCCCCCATGAGCTTGAGCCTCCAAGACGCAATTAGCAGCAGGCCGAGCGGCACAAACGCAATGGCTCCATCGGCGAGCGCGCTCGGAGATATGTCGCCTCGCCACAGACGGAAAGATAGTGTGATCACTCCAAGCGGCCAAGCGGTCAGCCATACTCTATCGTCGACCATCCTCCCTCGCAGGTCCTGTATCGTAGCTGCCGTCAGGGATCCGATTAATACAGCCATTTCAGGCCAGCTGGTGACCACAAGGTCGGGCTTCTCGGCGCATGTTTTTAACGTGAGACCTTATTTTGACTCACTGGCTGAAATGCTAGTGCGAGCGCGAGTGACCAGACTGACCAAGAGATGCGGACTATCGCGCGTAGCGATAACTGCGGTGCTGCTAGTGCTTGGCGTAGTAGCTGCCAGCATGGTCTTCCTCCTCACGAGGGGCGCTCTTCTCCACTTTGTTGGGTTGGCTGAGAGTAGATCGCCCAGGGCTACAATTGAGGTCATACCTCCTGGGTTGAATGAATCCGGGGGGTTCGTGAAGGTCTATCTGCGTAACCTCGGTCCCGACGCACTGCCCGTAGTGGGTCCAGACGCTTGGACTGTGGTTATCGACGGGACCATATACTCTGTTCTGCGACTCGAGGACTCAAACGAGGTAGCTCTGGCTGACGATGACCTGATAGGGGTCGGCGACATCTTCCTAGTAGTGCTGAGCAGCTCAGTCGACCTAACGGAGCCTCATGACGTGGCCGTCTATGGACCATATTCAACTAGGGCAAGAGCTGGCTACTCGCCTTAGGACAGTTTGGGAATCGTTTTCAGCATTCATGCTCACTATCTGGCGTATTGCTTGACTCTTGAGCTGAGTAGAAATACTCTAGCCAAGTTTGTCAGATAAGGTTATATCGATGTCTAATACTCTTTTTCACGGCAGATATGGGGAGAGGGGAGGGTCGAATATGATCAAGGCTAGGAGGGCTGCTGGCGGAGTGATAGTGATAGCCTTTGCGCTGGCCCTCCTCGTCGCTATGACCTCAGAACTTATCATACCATCCCCAGTCGTGACAGACGAGGCGTTCCACGAGAGGTTCTATGATCTCCGAGATTACGTGGCCGGCGTGGCAGCCGCATCGCAGGCCCTACCAGCTGACGAGAGGCTGGATTACGTAATGAGTTCGCTGGACTCCTACTCAGAGACTCTTGCTCAGCAAGGGACAGTCCTGACGTTCTACTATGACGAGGACACCGGAGAGGTGTGGTACTACGCCGAGCACGGAGATAGCTACGCGGTGGGGAGAATACCTATCGTGGTTGAGACCTCAGAGGCAGAAGCTGGGGCTGGTGGAGGCGGTGAAGGAGGAGGAGAGGGTGGCGCTGGCGAGGGGTCTACTCCGTGTATACTGGACGAGGAGTGCCCAGTTGAGTTCAGTCTGAGTGGCGCTTCTATTGGATCCCTGAGCGTGACTGGGAGCGTAAGCTTCGTTGCTAAGGGTTCATTCTGGATATGCAGGCTACCGTGGGGCTGCAGCCCGTTGGGGAAGATCTATCACGTGATGCCGGGGCAGACGGTTGAGATCCAGCTGGCAGAGAATGTCGGAGCGACGTACACCTCGATTGACGACGATGATGTCGTCCTCGGATCAGCCGGCTACACCACCGTCGTGACCTCGATAAAGGTGGACGGCGAGGAGATCTTGGACAGCGCGCCTATCGTGATACTAATGGATGGGAAGGCAGAAGAGGGTTCTGTAGAGGCTAATATTAGACTCTACTACCGGATAGACTTTGGATCTCTTGAGGCCCACGTGACAGACGGGACCGGAGAGTGGACGTACTCAGGAGACGCATCTGGCGTAGAGATAGTCGTTCAGGGTATCTCTGAGGGTACTATAGCTTACGCTGGAGACCCCGCTTGGGCTGGCGCCCTCTATGCGGAGGGCTGCGCCGCCAGCGTTGAGGTGGGAGATCAGACGTTCCCCGCCGAGTCCTGTGAGACGGTCGGCGCTGAAGAATATATTCTCGAGGTGCCGCCAATCGAGTGGAGAGTTCCTTGCTGCAAGAAGGGATACGGGGAGTCAACGTGCAGGTGCTCCTGCGATGTCTACAACAAGACGCTTGTGATACACGTTCCCAAAGGGGCTACATTCAAGATCACTAAGGCCGTGTTCATAAAGAGCAACATAGACGATGACGCAATCGTCAGGGTAGAGGGCGGGCCTGAACTCGTCGGCGCCCACACAGTCGTGATGCTACCGCACCAGGTGCTCTGGTTCGAAGGCAACACGTTCGAATTCGAACTTAGAGGACACAGCAGAGCTGTAGTAGCGTTCTTCGTATTCAGCAAGAGCGGGATCGAGGGTCTAGCTCACTCGTACGTCTACGTGTACCCAACCAACACTGACTACGCAGGGATCAGGGACACGTTAACCATAACGTGGGATACGAGAGGGTGCTGCGGAAGGTAAGGACAACCGAGCCCTATTGAGGCACAGCGCTTTATCGAAGCCGCTAATAAGCTTAGAGTTTAATACTTAGGGCCCAGGTAAAAGTTCTGGATGCTAAAAATGCCCAGCAGAAGAGCCACCGGAGGGATCATGCTCGTAGCCTTTGCTATAGCGCTGCTCGTAGTTCTCACAGTCGAGCTGCTCCAAGTGAGCCCGGTTACCGCGGACGAAGAGTTTCACGTAGCCTTTCACGACCTCCGCGACTATGTAGCTGGAGTTATAGCCAGCTCGAGGTCCCTCCCCCCAGATGAGGTCATCCCCTATGTTAACTCGTCCCTATGCGCCTACGAGGAGGCGTTGAGTGAGAAGGGCCTAATCTTCGCGTTCTACTACGACGACGAGGAGGGTCAAGTCTGGTACTACCTTATGCACGGCGACAACTATGCGGTTGGAGTCGTCCCTCTAATAACCCATCCCCCCACATCTGCTGAAGAGACCGGCGATTCTGGGTCAGGGGTGAGTTCGGGCCACCTCCCGATAGAGTTCAGCCTAGACCGGATCAGACACCACGTCCCCGTAGGGGCCGAGTTCAGGCACACGAGGGCGGTGTTCGTTAAGAGCTACCTCAACGTAACGGCGTTGGTCAGAATCGAGGGTGGGCCTGAACTCATCGGCATGCACATAGTGGTGATACGCCCCCACCAGGTGCTGAGGATTGACGGAAATGTCGCTGAGTTCTATCTTGATCCGGGAGCAAAGGCTGTGGTTACATTTGAGTTCAGTACGGAGGATATTGGTGATTATTCCTACGTCTATGTCTACTCGGTAGACCCTGATTACAGCGACCAAGAGGACACGCTAGTGGTGGAGTGGGTGTCCGGTTCGGGCTGAATCAAAGCGCAAGCCGATTGCTCAAAATTAGAGAGTGTTGTACGCATCGAAAAGCTCACGGCTTGCTCGATAAGTTGGGCTGCCCACGAATCCTTTTTATTTAGCTATGTTTCCTACCTAAGCAGCTTACTTGGTGATAGGGTATGAGGGCGGGAATATCGAGAGTGGCTGTGGAGGTCATACTGCTCGTGCTGGCTGTCGCACTGGCTCTGCTGATATTCAGCCCTGTAGGTAGCTTCATATTCTCGGCGCTGGGCAGGACGCAGCTTACTGGTGGGGCTACAACCCTTGAGATTATCAGCATAGACATTACGAATTCCCAGATATACGTCAAGAATCAGGGGCCTAACACGCTGTCGGACGCTAATGTTAATACCTCTTGGACCGTCACCTTCAAGACATCGTACGGTGAAAACACTTCCACTGTGTCAAGCGTAGCTGGTCATGGAGGGGCCGATATAGACGACGGTTTTGACCCCGGAGAGACCATAGTACTTACGGTCGGAAGCTGGCCAAGTACTGGCGCCTCCTCCACTGATACGTTCACCGTTATAGTATACGGCCCGCAGGGAACGAGAGCTGAGTACATATACAGACCTTGAGGGGGTGCAAGCGGGTATGAGGGCGGGAATATCGAGAGTGGCTGTGGAGGTCATACTGCTCGTGCTGGCTGTCGCACTGGCTCTGCTGATATTCAGCCCTGTAGGTAGCTTCATATTCTCGGCGCTGGGCAGGACGCAGCTGGTAGGGGGGACCACGACCCTAGAAATCGTTGGGGTAAATATTGACACAAATAAGTACATATATGTGAAGAATCAGGGTCCGAACACAATTCCTCAAAATAAAATTGGAACAAATTGGGATGTGATTATTAAAACTACGGAGGAGCACGCACTCTCATGTGGAGTAAGCCTTACCACTGATGGAGGCACTGCCGGTGATTACGATCCTGGAGACGTAGTGCGACTCGATTGTACAACCGGCTGGCCTTCTGATGCCACAACAACCAGCACATTCACCGTCATAGTGTATGGTCCTGAGGGAACGAGGACCGAGTACATTTACCGGCCATAAAAAGGCAGTTATAATCCCCAACCTAACATATTTTTCGCAAGTACACCCCTAGAGGTTAAGCAAATGCCCCTGTAGTACTGCGGTTAAGTTAATAAACTACCGCTAATTAAAAGCAATAGCCGGTCGATAGTAGTACAGGGTACAAAGGTGCTGCAATGTAAGAGGGAGCCTCTCCAAGGGAAAGTTTGAGGGGGGGAGTCTTGGAGGCTAGTGTTGAGGCGGCTGTAGGGATTATACTTGGGCTAGTGATAATACTAGTAGCCTACAATTTGTTCTTTCCACTGATTGAAGAGAGGCAAAGGGAAACTAATTTTGTTCAAGCGCGGAATCTAGCACTAGAGTTACATGATGCTATTGAAAGCGTAGCGGCCTCAGGCAGAGGTACACAAACTACCATTCGATTTCAGGTGCCGTCGGAAG
>CBEVRO010000019.1:0-18804 GCA_965552295.1 uncultured archaeon
TCTCTGAACATTGCCTCTTCCGCCTCGGGCGTTGAGTGGGGCATCGCTCCCTGAGCCTCGACAAACTGTCGAACAAGGTGCTCTGCCTCCTTCCCGTAGGACCTGAGGTACTCTGATGCTACCCTGAAGGCGTCTTTAGGCTTGATTGGGGGCTTCAAGCTCTCTTCGAGTGCCTTCAACATCTCGTACTTCCACTTCGAGGGCAGGTAGACCGTGAGGCGCTCCTTCTTCTCTCCGACTGTTCTGAGTATCTTGTTCACGTCCTCTATGGTTCTCTCAACGACCCTGAAGGCTTCTTCTAGGTCTGGCCTGAGTTCTTCATCTCTGACCTCGGGCCAGGGGGCCAGCGACACGAAGCCTTCCCCGCCCAGAGAGGCCCAGACCTCCTCGGCGAGGTGCGGTATAAAGGGCTCCAGAGCGACGACCCACCTCTTGAACACGTCCCTGAGCAGGCCGTAATCCCCGTTCCCGTACCTGAGGTAGATCTCGACGTCGCGGAGCTGGTCGAAGAACGCTCTTATCGCTGCATCCCTGTACCTGTGGGAAGAGAGGTACTTATCTACCTCCCTGAGCATCGAAGCCGTCCTAGATACCAGCCACTTGGCCAGCAGGCTCTCGTCCCGCTCTTTAGAGGGCTCTGCTGAGATCACCTGATCTGCAAGCTCCACGAACTTCCTGAGCCTACCGCCAACTGTCTGAACATCCTTCTCCCTCCAGTCGAGCACGGTCGGCAGATCCGCGGCGCTCACGGAGTAGAGCCTGAACCAGTCGGCTGAGTACCTCCTGGGTACCTCTACCAGCGGTATCACGTTGCCCTTGCTCTTGCTCATTTTCGCCCCTTCTCGAATAACCGGCTCGTTGAGCGTGATCTTCTTCGGCCAGTGGCTCTCGTCGAAGAGAGCGGCGTGATGCATGATGAAGAACGTGAGGTGGTTCGTGATGTGGGCAATCATGGTGTGCCTCTGGTCCACTGGATACCAGTACTCGAACTCATCCCTGATTCCCCTGACCTCTTCCTCGGAGACTCCGAGCTTGGCTGCCAGCTCAGAGGGGTCTCCCTTGTCCAGGAATACGTAGTCCCAGAAGTCGAGCGTCAGCTTCTCTGCGGGTATCCCGAGCTTCCTGATCCTGTGGATGACCGTGTAGAAGGCCATGTAGATGGTCGAGTCGCTCAGCGACTCGATGATCCACTGAGGGTCAAACGGAAGCCTAGTTCCGAGCCCCCTCTTCCTCGCGCAGGGCCTCTTGTCGAGCCAGTCGATCGTGTCCTCGAAGAGCTTCCTGTACTTCTCCGGGATTATCTCCATCTGGGCCAGGAGCTTCCTCCCGCGCTCCTTCCAGCCCGGCGCGTTGAAGTCCAGGAACCACTGGTCCGGGAGCACCGCGACGACCACCTTGCCTCCCGCCCTGCTCAAGACAGGCTTCTTCGTTGCAGTGACCTCGTAGAACCTGAAGCCCAAGCCCTTCTCGAAGAGGAACTCTTTAGTCCTCTCCTTTGCCTCGGTCACCTTGAGCCCAGCGAAGGGGCCAGCGGTCATGACGCCCTCGTAGAACTCCTTCTTGTAGATCTCCTCTGTGGCGGCCTCGAGAGCTTCCCTATCTTCCTGACTCTTTACGCCGTGCCTCTCACAAGCCTCCTTCGCCGGCAGCTCTCCGTATCCTGGCAGCCGGATTATGGGGATAGGCTCGAGCCCCTGGACGAGTTCCTTGGGCACGCCGAACCTATCTGGGTCTGCCTTGACGTCCATCAGAGCGGCGTAGTCGAAGGGAGCGTGGGCTGGCACGCTGTAGACCACACCGGTTGCCTCGTCTGGATCAACGAACGAGGCGGGAAGCACCGGAACCTCTCTGCCGACGAGCGGGTCCCTCACTCTGAGGCCTACGAGCTCCTTGCCCTTGAGACTCCTCACTCTGCTCGCTTGGTGCTGCTGGAGCCTGAGCTTCACATCCGCCTCAGAGGAGACTATCCACCTCTCCCCGCCAGCCTCCAGCTCGACATACTCGACTTCTGGATTAACCCAGACGTTAGTCACGCCGGGCAGGGTCTCTGGCCTCAGCGTGGCGGCCACGAGGTACCTCCCGTCACCCGCGTCGAACTTGACCGCGGTGAACTCCACTATGCCGGGCTTTATCTCATCTCCGCCAAGTATGTCGTCCTCTCCTACCGCCTGCTCCTCCAGCACGTCATAGAGTATGGGATGGCCTCCCTGAACGACGTAGCCCTTCTCCCTGAGCCTGATGAACTGCCATGAGATGAAGGCGTTGTACTCGGGGTCTCCCGTCGTGAACTTTCTCCTCCAATCTATGGAGTAGCCCAGGGCGTCGAAGTCAGAGCTGATCACGCTCGCGAAGAACGACATGACCTCCTTCGGATCTTGGAACCTCCTCAGAAGCTCCTCTATCTTCTCGGGATCGTCGATGTAGAGCGAGAGGTAGCTCCTGTACAGGTTGATGTACTCCTCGTCGCCCATCCTGAGCCTCGCCGATATGGCCTCTATTGGCGTGCCCGTGATGTGGAAGGCCATGGGCCACAGCACGTTGTACCCCTTATGCCTCATGTACCTGGCCTGCACGTCCCCGATCGTGTAGGTTCTCCCGTGTCCTATGTGCAGCGGTCCCGAGGTGTACGGGTAGGGAACGGTGAGGAAGTACTTAGGTCGCGAGGGGTCGGGATCGGCCTCGAAGATTCTAGCCTCCTTCCACTTCTTCTGCCACTTACTCTCTATCGAACGGAGCCTCTCCTTGAACTCCTCCTTCCCCTCGCCAGCGAAGTAGATCACCTGCCCTGAGCCTCCACTACTCACGATAAAAGGCTTTTCTCAGGCCGGCAACGTCGACCGACCCAACCCTCTTTGAGGGAATCACCCGACCTAACTATTGGAAAACAAGCTCCCACGTGGGGAGTCTGAGCACCAACGCCTCTGAGATAAGCGAATGGCGGGCCCGGCGGGATTCGAACCCGCGACCCCCCGGTTAAAAGCCGGGTGCTCTGCCATGCTGAGCTACGGGCCCAATACTCAAGGCACCAACCCTCGACTTAAACGTGTTTTTCAACTCACAGCAGGATCTGGAGCAGCATCGGTATGAGGGGGCCTGCAGATCCCAAGGCAATCAACGGGGCGGCATGATCCGCTATCACCGCGGCTAGGGAGATGGAGTCGACTGCCCCCTTCCCTATCAGCATCACATCCACCTCTCCATAGCCCGCGTGGATCTTACTACGGGACTCAGAGTCTGTCGCCTCGGCCAGCGCCTCTCTAACGAGTTCCACGACGGCGTCCTCCTCGCCACCGGTTCCGACTGGGTTGATCGGGAGGTCTGGCGAAAGCGTGTAGTGTGTGTCGGTGGTGGCTATCACAGGGGTATAGCCCTCTGCCTTCACGAGGCTGCAGAGCTTTGCTCTGAGCTCTGGAAGCATGTTGTTTCCATCGATCACCACGTATGCAATAGCCCAAGCTCCGCCGACGGCTTTGATCGTGAGCACTCTGACTCCACCCGGTCCAACGCTCAAGAGGCTCTCATCCCGCTTGGCCCCAAAGCCCACCACGACTTCAGATTCTGCGTCTGCCTTCAGCGCCTCAGCGAGAGCACTCCAAGCCTTCTTCAGTATCGTACCCTCCTCGGGCCCGTAAGGCTCAATGTGTTTGGGGTGCCCCCACCCTAGAGAGTCGTGCCTATCCACTACCAGAGGCACTACTTCGTTTAGAGACGCTCTGGCCCTCTCTCTGAGTCTCAGCTCGACTGTCTCGGGGAAGTCCTCCATGTCTGCTGGCCAGCCGGATAGAGTGATCAGCACGTACTTCCCAAATCTCTGCGCAGTTACCTCGACGTTCCCGTTTGTGGAGATTACTGGAGCCCCCACGTCCACGGGTTCCGCCCCACGGAGGAGTTCCAAGGCTCTCTCGGCCACTCTCTCTACCCACCACCGGCTGGGGAGGTTTCTCGCGTGCGTGCAAACCCTCCTCAGGAAGGCTGGCTTCAGCCCTCTGTCCTCAAGCATGCTCATCACGTGGTAAGGCCCATTCGAACTGCCAGCATCTCCAATAGGTCCTGGGTGAAAGTCGGGAGCCACGAGAACCTCTTCGCCGGCTCTCAACACGAAGATACCTACCCTGCCTGGCCTAGCCCTGGTGGAGAGTATAGTCTCAAGCGGCTCCGGGTCCCCGACTAGGAGGAGCCTAGTGATGGCTCTAACGGAGTCAAGAGCGTTCTGTCCCACCAGACGCCTTGAGATCCTGTCCTCCGTCTCCAGCGTTAGCCACAGAGAGAGTGCGGCCGTTATTGGGGGAATCAGTAGGAACCACCCTATGCATCCATTCTTCAACGGCCAATAGAGCACGAGCATGGGCGCCACGCAAGACAGAACAGCCCTACTGGTTTCCATAGTCATTGCTAGGGCCGACAACGCCCTCAGGTATATCACTGCGTGAAGGCTTGCTGCTAACCCCCATACGAACGCTTTTTGACCAAAGGAAGCTAAAGCAGCTGGGATTATTGCAGCAGGCGCCTGACTGAGCGCTACGAGCCAGGTAGTCCTCCTTGCGTCGAGAGAAGCCCCAGTCCCGCTCAAGAAGGTGAACGCTATACCAATCGACACGGCATAAGTTGAAGATATCCAAATTGCTCCGTCCGATCCGCAGATCCATAAACTCGTTATTGTTATCACTGCGGTCTCTAATAGGCACAGGGCCACCGCGTAACTCACGTTACCTAATCTAAAGACCCTTCGTGCGGCTCTGATTATTCCTGTATAAAACATTGGGAATGCCATTGGGGTACTCGACTCCGGATAGAAACTTTTTATTTACCTTTGCACACATAACGCACAGTGGGGAAGCGCATATCCCTGCATAAGGAGTGAGATTGTAGGGGTGAAATTGTAATGCCCAGAAGGAAGGGTATAACCAACCGTGAGTTAAACATCCTGAAGAAGTTGGTGGAGGATGGGAGAGTCACCTACACACAGATAGCCAGAGAGCTGGGAATGAGTCCGGCTGGAGTTATGAAGAAGGTTCGAAAGCTCGAGGAGCTCGGCATAATCAAGGGATACACGGCCCTAGTAGATCACGCCAAGCTGGGCAAAGGGTACAAGTACATCATACTCATGAGGACGGAGCCCGGCAAGCACGCAGAGGTAGCTAAGAAGGTCGTCGAGGTCGCGCCGCAGAACATACTGGAGGTTCACGAGATCACCGGCCCGTATGATGTGGTAGTTAAGCTGATAGCAGGAGATCAGCACGAACTCAACGAGCTGCTGAAGAAGATCCTAAGCATCCCGGGCGTCAGGGAGACCAACACTTCGCTGGTCCTCGAGACCGTTAGAGAGCAAGCATCGATAGTGCCTGAGGAAATTCCTCCCGAAGTTCTTAGGTCTCTAACAAAGGCCTGAACGGGAGGGGGCTTACAGCTCCTCCCACCTTCTACCCAGAGGTCTTGCTTCTATACCCAGGTCAGTGCGTATGTGACGCGCCAGCTCAAGCGTTCTACCGCGTACGGTGAACGCGAGGGAGGCGCCTGACCTGTGAACGACCTCTAGAAGACCGTCGAAGTCGGCATGCGAACTTAGGGGAAACCCCGCTTCAGCCCATGGCGGCTTCCCCAAGAGGGCCCACCCAGTCGCTATGGAGATCTTGTGGGCCTGCGCAGACCTCCTAGAGCTGATCACCAGTACTCCTTCCGACCCGTCGCCTATGGGTTCTGAGTCCAGAGGGGCCCTCACGTACTTTCTGTACGCTCTCGTGACCTTAAGCACTTCTCGATCGGCGTACACGGGAACGTCTAGAAGGCGATTCAGCGCGACCGTTACTTCCTGTGCCTTTCCAACGGCATAGGCGAGGATAGCCGGTATCTTACCTTCCCTCAGAACCTCCGCTGCCCACAGGGCCAGCCTCGCCCTGACTCCCTGTGGATGGGGAAATCGGAACTTGGCGGATCCGTATGTCGATTCTATCACGAGGACCTCCGCTTTTGGCACCTCTGCTGGAGATTCCACGGTGAGGCCGCCGATTGGGTTCACGTCGCCGGTGTAGAGGATCGCGGTGTTCCTCCCCTCAACCAAGAACATGGAAGAGCCGAGTACATGTCCAGCTGGAAATGGTGTAACCACCAGGTCCCCAACTTCGATGGACTCCCTGAAGTGGACTCTACTTGTGAGATCGGCTTTTAGGCCGTACCTCGCCTCAAGCACATCTGCAGTAGCCTCGGTGCAGAATATCGGTCCCTTCGGCCGCCTCAAATCCCTCGGCACGTGATCTGCGTGAGCGTGAGTTACGAACGCAGGCACACCTGGCTCCGTAACCTGCGGATCGAGTAGAATCCGCGTGTCTCCCTCCTCTATCTCGAGCCCATTGGACAGCCTAAGTTTCAACGCCTTACATCTCTCCTCGGGTGGCCTTAAGATTTACTCGGTGACTCTATTGAGTGTCGAGACACTCTAGGGTCAAAGTTATATCGCTAAGCATCTGACAGGATCGGGGAAAGCCATGCCGGGGCGCAGGAAGAAGGAGCGAAGCTTTATGCCCATGTCCACAGCGGGACTGCTGTCCTTCTCCCAGGAGGAGTCTGGTGGCCTGAGGGTCCCCAAGTGGTTCCCGGTGGCATTCTCAGCTGGATCTGCGATACTCCTACTGGTGCTGAGGGCTGTTGCGTGAGGTGTCTTGAGGCTTGAGGATCTCGGAGGCCCAGTCGCTCATTCGAGAGACCTACCACGAGAGGGACGCTGAGAGAGGGATACCTTTGACGGCGCTTCATCTCGTGGAGGAGCTTGGAGAGTTCCTGGAGGCCATCAGGCGGGGCAAGGACAGCGAGCTGAGGGCCGAGGCCGCGGACGTACTTGCCTGGCTTCTAAGCGTGGTGGACCTCCTCGAACTCGATCTTGAGTTGGCATTCATCGAGAGGTACGGGTCAGGTTGCCCCAGGTGCAAAAGCAAGCCCTGCAAATGCCCCCCGTTGCCCACGGGGAGGTGGTCCATTGGAGTTCCTGACCGTTGAGCCAGATGACATCCTCGAGATGGCTATGAGGCTCGCTACCGAATTGAGAGAAGCTGGTTTCGTTCCCGACGTGCTGGTCACGATCCTAAGGGGAGGCATGGTGATAGCGAGGTACATGAGCGACTTCTTGGACGTTAGGGACATTAGGAGTATTAGGGTGGAGCACTACAGCGCCCTCGAGAAGAAGGAAGGAGCTCGAATCGTGGAACCTCTCCGGCAGAGGCTAGATGGAAAGAAGGTTCTGATAGTCGACGACGTGGCCGACACCGGCGAGAGCCTAGCGGAGGCGATAAAGCACGTTAAGGAGATGGGGGCCTCTGAGATCAAGGTGGCCACGCTCCACTACAAACCTTGGAGCAAGGTGACCCCCGACTTCTTCTGTCAGGAGACACAAAGCTGGGTCATCTACCCCTGGGAGTATGCGGAGACCGCCAGGTTCCTCCTCAAGACCTTGACCACCGAGGAGGGTATGAGCAGAGAGGAGGCTCTCCAGGTGATACTGAACGACGCAAAAATACCCGAGAGGGTGATCCGATGGTTGGGGTTGCTGAGAGAGGAACCTTCGAAAGAGTAGTCGAGCTGGCTGCTAGAAGGGGGTTCTTCTGGCCATCGGCGCGAGACCTATACCCTCAGGCCCCGGCGGGCTTCTGGGTCTACGGCCCTCTAGGGTACAGGCTCAAGGAGAAGATCGTCCAGCTTTGGAGGGAGCACATAATCAGACCCGAGGGGGCTGTGGAGCTAGAGACCCCTCTGGTACTGCCCCTCAAGGTGTTCGAGGCATCTGGCCACTTGGAACACTTCTTCGACAAACTGGTGGAGTGCAAGAGGTGTCACTCCAGATTCAGAGTTGACAAGCTCCTTGAGGAGTCTCTAGAGATCGGGGAGAGCCTTGAAGCAGCTACGGACGAAGAGCTGTATGGGATGCTGTTGGACTCTCAGATAAGGTGCCCGAAGTGCGGCGCATTCGACTGGACGGAGGTGAAGAGGTTCAACCTCATGTTCCCACTGGCCGTTGGCGCCGAGGCGGAGGAGCCGAATGCCGCGCTGAGACCTGAGACCACTCAGGGAAGCGTCGTAGAGTACAAGAGGACGTTCACAGTCATGAGGGGGAAGCTGCCGTTCATCATGGCCCAGCGGGGCCGAGTGTTCAGGAATGAGATCTCGCCAAGGAGGGCCCTAGTCCGAATGAGAGAGTTTCAACAGCTTGAGATACACATCTTCTTCGACCCGGAGGACATATCCGTCTACGAAGAGAAGATAAAGGGTCTGATGGACTACAAGCTGAGGTTCCTGAGGCAGGAGGATAAGGAGACAGGCCAAATCACGGAGATGACAGTCAAGGAAGCCCTAGAGAGCGGATACACGATAAACGCCCTGATCACGTACTGGCTCGCAATATACCAGAAGTTCTTCAACGAGGTTATCGGCATTCCGCTGGAGCGCCTCAGATATAGGGAACTCGAGGAGGGAGAGAGGGCTCACTACGCCTCAGCGCACTGGGATCTGGAGGCCTACACCGAGGACCTAGGGTGGGTTGAGCTGGTCAACAATGCTTACAGAACTGACTATGACCTCAAGGGCCATGCCAAGGCTTCAGGCGTCGACCTGTCCGTGCAGACGCCGAGAGGGAAGGTAATACCGCATCTGTACGAGCCCTCGATAGGTCTAGACAGGACGGTGCTCCACGTGCTCATGATGGCGTACAGGGAGGACGAGAAGAGACGGTGGCTCGAGTTGCCGAGGTACCTAGCCCCAGTAGAGGTTGGAGTCTTTCCGCTGGTGTCAAAGGACGGGCTCCCAGAGGTGGCAAGAGATCTAGCAGAGAGGCTCTCTAAGAGGTTTGAAGTGTACTACGACGAGAAGGACTCCATTGGCAGGAGGTACAGGAGGATGGACGAAGTCGGCACTCCAGCCTGCGTTACTGTGGACTATCAAACCCTCGAGGACGAGACGGTGACGTTAAGGGACAGAGACACGATGCAGCAGGTCAGAGTGCCCTCAGACGGATTAGAGGAGGCGCTCGAGAGGTTCCTCTCTGGAGCGCCGCTAGAGAGCCTTGGGGCCCCACTGGCTTGAGTGGCGATCGGGTATTACGTTCGGACCGCTCCCTCTTTACGCTCAAGATGTTCTGACAATGTTGAATGTACGCCAAGCCGGAACATGCCGCCATCGTCACTTTAGAGCTATGGAAAGAGCTGAATCAAGGCGGAGGCGGTCCTACAGATTGGGAAAAATTGATCTCACTCGCCAGCATGGCCTCCTCTCTCGATGTGGTTCTCTGCAGGATTCCAATACTCAGGAAGCTCCTCCTGAGGAGGAAATTGTCTGCAGGGAGGCCCTTGGGTCATGACTGGTGGTTTGAGTTCGGCCGCCAGCTCTACAGCCGCAGGCCAGACATGGCTGTGAGACTTCTTTCGGACCTGAGAGATCTCAACCTACCCGCTGAGCCAATATTCATGGGTCTACTAACGGGTATCGTAGGCAGCAAGAGGGCCAACGGCTGCGCTGGGTCATCGAGGAGCAGCGTTTCCCTAAAGGAAGGCTCCGACGTCTCAGAGAAGGCGATCAAGCTGGCCCTCAATAGTTGCACCAGGAGGGTTGATCCACTGCTCGTGAGCGAGCTAAAGTCTCGTCTACATCGCCTAAAGCTGGATTCGACTGATACGCTAGAACCGTCTCAGCTGCTGGCACTCGTTGGGTGGCCCTACGGAGTCGCTTGGTCTGTGATTACGAGGCTCTTCTCAGAGGCAAATGACCCAAGGACGGCTAAGAGGCTGAGAGATGTGGCCAGCTCTGCGTTCTTGAACTGGCCCTCCTTGGTCTGGATATTCCTGCCAAAGCTTGCTCGAGAGGGGCCACTTCCATGGGCTCAGGTCGCCATCTTAGATGCGATAGTCGCCTCGGGCGGGTGGCCCCTAGTCTACTCCCTCGTGAAGAGGCTCGGTAACGCGTCGCGAGAGGAGGCAAAGAGGCTAGAGCAGAATGGATTCTCTTTGGTTGCCGCTGTTCTTAAGGTCGCCCTCGCTAGGAGGCGGGAGAACCCACTCGCGAAAGCTACGCTGCTGTTGGAGGCGGGAGAGCTCGCTTCACGCAGGGATCTGACAGCGATCGCTGGCTCACTCTACGCAGAGGCCGTCGAGACCCTGAGGCCCCACGTAGTTGCCGGCGCTCCGGTTCTGGAGCTATATCACCAGGCCCTCGAGAAGGCGGCCTCAGCCCTGATGGATTCGGGTCTGCGACACCGCGCCTTCCGGTACTGGGCGGAACTCGCTCTATCGTGCGCTGGTCTCCGAGAATCCGGGCTGAGAATCCCCGGATTGATTGAAAGAGAGGCAAAGGCATGCTTCTGGATGGGGGAGCTCCTCTCGGGGAGGGTCCCACAGGAGGCGGCAGTGTGGTACCTCAGGGCCTCCGCGAAGTATGACGAGCTCGGCGCCACATGTATGTCGGCAGAGGCGCGGAAGAGAGCGTCGATAGAGTTCCTGTCGGCTGGTAACACTAGGGCGGCCATGGATGCGGTGAGGGGACTACAGGCCCCGCCCACCTGGGCAACGGACCTACCTCTGAGACTTCCCTCTGAGGGAGATGGGAAAATGTTTTTCCGTTAAACTGCTCTGCGTTCGGGGAGGCTCTTGCCAGGTAGACCGCGAGAGGTTCTCACGATTAGGGACGTCTTTGCTATCTGTGACAAGTTTAGAGCTCAAGGAAAGAAGGTTATTGACGCGCACATAGGAGCTCCGTCTCACGACCCTCCGCTTCCCGTGGCCGACGTCTTGGCCAGGCTGGGGAGGGTCGGCAGGGAGTACACCCCGTTCTCTGGCTTGAGGACCGTGAGGGAGGCTGCAGCTGAGTTCGCCTCTAGGACTCTGGGGGTCAGGGAAGACCCGGAGAGGGTGGTGATTACAGCGAGCGGAGCCCACGCTTGCTTTGTTTCTCTGGCCCTGTTCAGGGGAGGGAAGGTCCTCTTACCAAAACCCGGATTCCCGCTGTACTATCCTCAAGCGGAGCTAGCCGGGTTGGAGTACGACACCTACAATCCCTTGTCCGAGGATCTGGTTGGAGAGATCCTCTCCAAACTCGACGACAAGGTCAAGGCGGTGATGGTTAACTTCCCGAACAACCCAACGGGCCACGTTCCACCGGGGAAGGTGTTGGAGGAGCTGTGGGAAGAACTCCAGGCTAAGAAGGTCACCATGATAAACGACTCTGTCTATCACGAGATTTACTACGGCCCGAGACCGTCGTTCCCTGGAGACATACTACTGGACACAGCGTCAAAGAGCCTCTCTCTGCCAGGCATAAGAATCGGGTACATATACTCCCACGACAAGGAGGTGGCTGTCAGAGCGGGGAAGATAGTCTACCACACCACGGCCGGGTCCAGCGACGTATCGCAGAGGATTTTTGCCGAAGAGCTGCGCGCCGCAGATGAGACTTACTTCGACGGAGTCCGGGCCTACTACAAGCTCAGGCGGGACAAGCTCGTCTCTTCGCTCAAGAGGCTTGGGTTCGAGTTTGTAGAGCCGGTGGGTGCGTTTTACGTGTTTGCCAGACACCCAAGGTTCTCAGACGCGTCTGAGCTAATATCACGACTCCTAAGCCCAGAGAGGGACGTCATAGTGGGCGTTGTCCCTGGTGAGGCGTTCGGGTCGACCCCAGAGTGGTTCAGGATAAGCTTTGGAAAGCTGTCCCCAGAGCATATATCAATTATGATCGAGGAACTAAGCAGAGAGGTTTCGTGAGGGGAGATTGTGTCTGAGTATTGCGATTTGTTCAAGGTGATAGCTGGGAGGAGGTCAGTTAGGGCCTTCAAACCAGATCCAGTCGATGAGCGGGACTTGAACTTGATTTTGGAGGCCACGGCGTCGGCGCCGTCCGCTGGGAACCTCCAGGCTTACAACGTGGTGGTTGTAACCGATTCAGCTATCAGAGGGGAACTCGCGAGAGCGTGCTGGGGGCAAGACTTTGTGGCAGAAGCGCCCGTGGTTCTAGTATTCCTAGCGGATCCGAAGAGGTCAGCTAGGGTGTACGGGAGGAGGGGAGCGGGTCTCTACGCCCTCCAGGACGCGACGATTGCGTGCACTTTTGCGATGCTAGCCGCCCACGCGCTGGGCTACGGGACGTGCTGGATAGGAGCGTTTGACGATTCGGCCGTCTTGAGAGCAGTGGGAGCGTCAGAGTCTGGGTTGATTCCTGTCGCCGTGCTTCCAATTGGCCGTCCAGCCGAGACCCCGCGTACAACGTCCAGGAGGAGGGCAAAAGATGTTTTCCGAAAGGATAGCTTCAGTGAGAGTTTTCCGTATACTCCAGTCATGCCCGAACTGAGGAGGCCGGGAATGTAACGCATTACGCTTAAATCTCATCCTCTTAGGGAGTGTCACACCATGCTCAGGATCGCGGTTCTAGGGATAGTAGGTCTCTTAGGCTTCATCGTAAACGCGATCGTTCTGTGGCTCGCGCAGAAGTTTGTACTGCCGACCGAGAAGGAGAAGGGCATCCTCTCCGTGGCAGCCTTGGCTCTGATAGGCGCCATCCTAGCAACAGTACTGTCTCTGATACCGCTCATCGGCCCGCTGATCGCTTTGATAGCCTGGATATGGCTTATCAAATCGTGGTTCGACATAGGCTGGGGCCAGGCAATTCTAATCGCAATAGTGGCCTTCATACTGGGAATAATCGCCAGCGTGCTCCTAGCCTCGCTCATAGGCATTCCACTTCTCCTCCTTCCCAAGCTGTAGGCATTCTTTTCCCCCCTTTCCGTTTTTCTCATATCCGATATGGGCCAACAAACCACCAAGATATTCGATATGTGTCCTATATGATCTCGATAAAATTCCACCTTAACGCGCGAATCGAATCCTAAGGAGGGGAAATATCCGCATTGCCGGGTGTTTGGTCCTATGACTATAACCGTTTTAATGCGGACCATTCGCTGAAATGATAAGGAATGAGATTAATGTCAAGCAATATGCTTGAATATACAGCCAGGTGACGCGTTATGAAGTGTGGGAAGGTCGTTGTTGGAGCCCTTATCCTAGGGATAATAGCCGCAGTACCCAGCTTCATCACGCCGACGAGCGCCTCACCCGACGCACCCCTCTCTGTATACGCGTCTGAGTGGGTCAATGCGACCATCGAATCGGACGGGTTCAACGTGAATTGCGGAGATTGGAACGTCACCGGGAATATCACAATATACAACTCTAACGCCTTTGGGGAGCGGGTTTTCGACATCTGGGTGCCGCTGACGTTTAATGTCGATGACTACGACTATGTAGACGCGTCCGGTGCTCCTCTAGCAAACTACAGCTGGGTGGCCGAGAAGCCAGCCTACGCGCGTGTGGTAACTGAAGCCCCGCCCAGCTGGGTAACCAACACGTACCCCGCTGGCTACCCGTCGCCAACGGTGTGGGTCCACATCACGGAACTCCAGAACGGTGACAGGGTTGTGCTCAAGTACATAGCCAAGCCAAAGACGGCCGGGTGCCCACCCATCCAGCTGAGCGAGACCATGATTCCGCTCAAGATCGTGGATGGACAGCAGCAAACAATCAAGGTCAATCTAACCGTGACCAACAACCTGCCTTTCGACATCAGCGTGAGAATCAGAAAGATCCTGCCTGCGGACAACACAGCTGGAGATGGATGGGCGAACACGCCCAACAATCCGATCTTCACCAGCAATGGAACCTCTGCGACCGCTGGAAAGTCGGGTCTCTCGCCCGACGGGAAGCAGCTCAACTGGTCTGCCACTGGCGACTGGCCAGACGGCTGGTTTATCGTTCTCGCAGGCGGGAGCGCAACGCTCGAGAACTTTGAGGTCACCGGGACACCCGACCTCAGCGAGGTGGGCGGCGAGACCACGAAGGTGACGCTAGGTACAGTCTACCTGAGGTTCAAGTTCGCTCACACGCTTACGGGCATGCAGGTGGGCTACGTTTACTCGGCCGGTCAGGCTGATGTGGAGGTGAAGAAGGAGCAGGGCACCTCCGCCACGAACACGTGGAACGAGACCGCCGTGATATACGACACCAGCGGAGTCTTCGACTACGAGATAGTCTACGCGAGGGTCTGGGCCACTGAGACGAACAACCCAGAGGATACCCCAATAGCGGGCTCGGACAACTCGCCAACGTGGGCTGGCACGCCCTTCGCCATCATTGGGCCTGGAGAGGACGAGACATCGTGGTCCTATGGACCGTTCAACTTCACCTACACCGGCGTCCCGAAGGTCTGGGGCACCTTCAGGTTCAGGATACAGAAGGACGAGACCTATGGCTGGTGGAACTACACCAACACAACGGCGGGCGAGGAAGGAGGCTTCTCAAAGTTCATACTGCGCGAAATGATCTGGGTTGTGCGCGGCTACCTGGTCAAGGCTAGAAAGGAGATAAGGCCGGGTCCCGTAGACAACATGACCTGCGTTACGGTCGAGCTCTACAACATCGGCGAGTGGATGGCGCCTTACGTCGAGCTCTATGACCTCATACCCAAGAACTTCGTGGTGCTTGAGGACAGCCCTGGCAACGAGAGCATGATGTTCTTCCCGCTGTCCATGCTCGCGCAGGATGCCGATGCTGCGAACTCTCCGCCCGACTACAGCCTGGTCGTAACCGGCCTGACGGACTACGACAGGGGCTACGTCTGGAAGACATACCCGATCCCGGCGCCTCAGAGAGGGTTCGCTGAGTGGTTCGACGGGACTGGGCTGGCCAACCAGAAGACCGTGGAGGTAGTGATAGCCGATGGCAGTACGAGGTCGTGGACTGTTTACCCAGTAGATGCAAGCACGGTCAACATAAACGGGACGAACTACGCCGAAGGGACCACGCTGGCCGCGGGAGGCACCACCTTCCTCGTGTCGTGGGTGCAGGACACTCTAGCAACCGGCGGAGGCAAGGTGGTCGTGTCGGCTCAGGGGACCTACGAGAACCTGAACATGGAGGTCTACAACCCCATAGTAGTCCACTACTGCGTCATAGGAGAGGGCGACTACAACCTGACAGACATCTTCATCGTGGGCGTGGATCCAAGGCACACGCTCGACGCCATGTCTGTGTTCACGCCGAACGCAAACGTTGGCCTTGGATCAGCGACCTACGAGCAGTGGCTGGTGGCCATCGTCGTGCTCCTAGTGACCGCGGATATCGTCGTAGCCTGGAGGCGCGCCTCAAAGAGGAGGGAAACCTCTTAAGGCCTCTCCGACTCCAGGGCTCGAGGTGCTGGTGGATTGAGGCGCCCCTCCCCACTACAATTTTTTCTAATCATCTGCTTGCTTTTCCCTTGGATTGCAGTAGGTCGAGTCGGAGCGCAGGAATACAACCCCCTAGTCTACGAGAATCTCAATATTGAGATTGAACTCGACGGCGACGGCTCGGCTACGTTCACGATCCACGTTGTCTTAAGGAATGACGGCAGGGTGCCGGTCGTCCCAGGGTACGGAATGATCGTGGTCGGAGGAGTCGCTCAGAGGAGGGTGCTGGGACTCCCACTCCCAGGCTCGTCCCCACAGAACGTCTCGCTAGAGATCCTCTACGGCAAAGACCTGACCAGGGGCACGGAGATTGAAGTAGTGCCGCTGCCTGGCGAAAATGGCTCCGTGAAAGTTAGATACTCCCTCTGGCAGCCTCTAAGGCCTGGGCAGAGTGAGGAGTTCGTCTTCTCATTTACCGTGCATAACGCCGTTGCCACAGGCGTTCTGTTCGACGAATTCTCCTTGGAAATTGGCCCGTTCTCATCCGACGTTGAGCGCGGAAGTCTGAAGATAATCCCCCCGAGCGGAACAAAGATCACTTACGTTTCTCCGAGGCCCTCTTCTCTAAGTGGCTCAGTAGAGTGGCAGATCGACGGGCTAAAAAGTGGGACTCCTATCACCATCCAAGTTGAGCTGAGCAGCCTCCCTCTTCCGACCCTGCCCGCGCGTGGATACATGCTGGTCTGGGGAGCAGCGATACTGGTGCTCTTGACGCTCATAGCGCGGCGCCTTCTGATGAGGAAGGAGGGTGGGGGTCCGTAGGGGACGTTCTGCTGCATAACACAGGGGGTTCTGGGAGGCAAGGATTTGAAGAAGTTATGGTGGCTCGCATGGATCCCGCTGATCATAGCTGGTTCAGCTGGGTTCCTCTCTGCCAGCCCTCCCTACTCCCTGAGAGTTAACGTTGGGCCCGACCTCATCTCGCCCGGCGTTCAAGTTAACGTCACATGCATCGTTCTAGGGAAATTCCGCCCTCTCGACATATTCCTAGTATTTCCAAACTCGAGCGAGTCGATTCTAATAAGCCATAGAGCCAGCAGAGGGATCGTCACCCACTCAGACCTCGTAGAAAATGTTGAATTAGGGGAGGGGGTCGTAAGATTCGCTATTAACACGACTAACTTGGAAATTGGAACCTACAGGGTCGTCTCTCGCTCTGGAGGCGTTGAGGCCAGCGAAAACTTTACGGTAGATGTGCTGGAGCTGCAAGCGAATTTCTCTTTTGTGCGAGGAGGTCAAGTCGTTAACATCACTGTGAAGTCGGCACTATCAGGAAGCCCCCTGCAAGCCGAAGTTAAGCTCGCAGTGCCCGAGGAGAACGAGTCCTATTACGGTGTAACCGACGAGGCTGGATTCCTTTCATTCAGACTAGAACTTCCTCCAGGGAATCACACGCTGATCGTAGAGGCTTCTCGCGGTTGGCTCACTGGATCGGTCAATCTCACGATGGTAGTTCCAGAGCAAGAGCTGGTTGTGTGGAGCGATAGGGAATTCTACTCCTCAGACGACGAGGTCCGCCTCTATGTTGAGTGGGAGGGGGAGGTGCCCCCGAGTGTAACGGTATACCCGCCAGAAGGTTCAGGCGCCCCTCCGATCAACCTGAGCCCCGAACTCCTAGAACCTGGAGTCTGGGTTGCTGAGTTCACACCGCGTCAGCCTACGCCGCTAGGCGTGTACTATGCCGTCGCGCGAGTCGAGGGATTCGAGTCCCAAACTACGTTTGTCGTGACTTCGTTAGCGTTGGACATCGAGGCTGAGTGCTCCCCATCCATATGCGTTATGAGCCTGAATGCCTCGGACGCCGTCACCGAGGAGCCGGTTAGCGGAGAGGCGCGTGCGCTCGTGAGAGGCCCCGACGGGGCCGAAAAGAACCTTTCCGCAGAGATGGAGGCGGGCGTCTGCAGCCTATCGTTCGAGCCCTGGTTGCCGGGCGAGTATCTGACTGAGATAGAGTTGGTTGACGCCAGAGGCATCTCTGCTTTGGCGTCTATAACGCTAGATGTCCCTCCGGCTGAGTTCAACCTCTCAGCGTCTCTCGATAGGCTAGCCTACTCGCCCGGTGAGATGGTCAATATATCGATTCAATCTAGCGTCCCTCTCGAAGAGATAGAGGTCCTAGTCACGCGCCCAGACGGAGTTTGCATAGGCGTACCCGTCGAGGCGTGGGGCGAGACGGAGTTCGTTGCGAGGTACCCTCTGAACCAGAGCATTGAACTTGGAGAGTACAGCGTCCAAGTCTCAGCCGCTTACCACAACTTCACGGCCCGGACCAGCGCTAAGTTCTTTGTAGATATCCTCGAGATTGACCTGCTAATTCCGGAGGACCTCCGAGAGTCTGAGCCATTCGACGTGGCGATTCAGGTGAGCGGATTCGCTCTAGGTCCGCTCGACGGCGCGGAAGTTGAGGTAGTCGTTCCAGAGCTGAATGCCTCGCTCCAGGCCGTTTCAGACGAGGGAGTGGCCAATGTCAGCTTGACGCTTCCGAGAGGCCAGTACACTCTGATGGTGTGGGCCCTCTGGAACGGGATATCTGCCGAGACCTCAGCCAAGCTTGAGGTGCTCCCGGCGGAAAGGGTGACGCCGACGCCAAACGTTCTGAATCTCTCTCTCACTAGTGATAAGCCGGCTTACTCCCCGAGAGATCTGGTTCTGTTAACTGCAAGCTCCAACGTCACGTTAGACAACCTCACCGCACTGCTCACGCTCCCCAGTGGAGTGACTCTCCCGCTTGCGTTCGAACAGGCCAATGATACTCTCTGGATTGCGAGGTATCAGCTCAACGAGAGTTCTGAGCTGGGGTTCTACCGAGCCGTGGCTGAGGCTCGCGCGGGCAACGTGAGTGTAGAGGTCGAGGCAGAGTTCTTGGTTGATGTAGTCAAACTCGATCTAGCCGTTCCCGAGGCACTGCTCGGATACAGGAGCTTCGAGGTGTCTATCTCAACGGTCAGCTCGGTTTTGGGTCCAGTAGATGAAGCCAAGATCCGCCTAGAAATCCCTGAGGCCAACATCACTCTCGAGGCAACCTCAAAGAATGGGACGGCTCTTTTCAACCTGACGCTGGCTCCCGGGAACTACAGTCTACACGTGACAGCGTCTTGGATGGGCTTGAACACAACACGCTCTCTGCAGATCTCGGTTAACCCGCCCTCCATCTTTGTCGAGGGAGAGATCCTAGCTAAAGCCGTGAAAGTAGTCAAGGTCCTTGATGCAATCGACACGCTATCGGGGCAGAGGGTCGTCGCACTCTGGGTTAATGCCACGCGGAGCAGTCCCGTGACAGACTTCTTGGCGGATCCAAGATTCAGGCAGGTGAAGAGAGTTCTGATGGATGGAAGCCCTCTCAGGGGAATCGAGACGGTGCAGCCTGGTCTTCACATCCTTGAGCTCTGGCTGCCAGAGGAGGCAGGGTTAGCCAAGCCAGAGGTGACCTACTCAGAAGTTCCGACGATATTCGGCCGTCGGATAGTGATATTCCTCTCAGAGAAGCTGGAGGGAGTCTGGCTAAGGCTCTTTGCAAATCTGAAGCCAGGCGAGAAGGTCATCTCAATCGAGAGGGCGGA
>CBEVRO010000020.1:0-18004 GCA_965552295.1 uncultured archaeon
CCTCTGGGAGCTGAACTCCGACTGGTACAGCCAAGCTGAGCTTGAGGACGTAACCTCCGGCCTGGAAGCTCTCAAGGACCTCATTGAGCAGCTGGCTGACGTCGCGAAGGCGCTCAATGAGAAGGAGGCCCTCACGGCTCTAGAGAACGCGACAGCGATGATCGAGCTTGCCCTTGAGGAGATCGCCGCCGGAACTAACCTCACCATCGACCAGCTGGATGAGCTTTTGGAGAGCATCTCGGAGCAGGTCGACGAGGAGTGCAGCCTTAAGAGGATTAGGAAGCTCCTGGAGGAGGCTGGAGAGGAGATACACGAGACGATGGTAGAGGAGTTCTTGGAGGAGCTTGACGAGGAGGAGCTCAACGAGACCGTGGAATGCCTGGAGGAGGTCGTTCAAATGGCGGAGAGCATGAACGACACCGAGGCGCTGATCTGGCTCAAGGACGTTATCGAGATGATGATTAACCAGAGCGAGAACGCCACTCGAGGAGAGGATGTGGAGGACGCCATGTCACCTATACTCGAGGAGATCTACGACGCTCTAGGGATAGAGATAGAGAACGAAACGGCGGCTCCGGAGACCTGCTGCATGGAGGAGTATGAGGAGCTTGAGGACAACGAGACCCTGAAGACTGAGCTTAGCGAGGAAGAGGGCGAGGAGTTGGAGCCCGAGGAGGGTATCGAGGAAGAGACCGGGATGGAAGAGGAAGCCCCCACCGAGGGAGAGACGGGTGAGGAAGGGATGTGGGGTGAAGGGGCAGAGGACCAGGGCTGGTTCGGCGAAGAGCAGGGCTGGATCAGCGACGACGAGGAGTCCGTCGGTTTGATAGCCGCTCAGGCAACCAACCTTTTCTGAGCAACTCACCCCCCTTCTCATTTTTTGTTTTGCCGGTGGGATGGGAGGCGCAGAGTAATGACGCGTCTCTCAAAGGCTATGAAGGCTGCTCTACTGCTACTCCTCTCAGTGACTGCTATAGCATTGTGTGCTCAGCCAGTCGATTACAGTGAGAGCGAGATCTCTGTAACCCTCTATCCTAATGGCTGGGCCCTTGTATCTCTGAAAATCCCGTCGGAAGGTCTGATCACTCGCGTAGTCCTGCCTGGAAACGCCTCTATGGTCTCGGTGTTAAGCGGGGAGGGAATCCCACTTAACTTCACTCAGACGAGCTTCGGGCTCCTCGTGAAATCCGCCGGGATCAAGGAGATAGTCGTTGTTTACCTCACGCAGGGCCTGACGAGGAAGGAGGGGGTTACTTGGACGTTCAACATCTCAACCCCTGGAGCCCACCTTGCCATATCGCTGCCCAAGGGCGCCGTGCTGACTAGGTTTGGCGCCGAGCCTTCCGCCGTGCGGACTAGCAACGGCTCAATCGTGCTGATCTACGATACCGCGCCAAGCGTAGTCACTGTCGGCTATGTGATACCGCCTCCTGTGTCGCTGGGTGAGACTCCTAGAACCCCTCCGAACTCAACCGTTCAGGAGAAGGAGGAAGCCAGCCTCGTGAGAGGCTTGGCGCCGGCGCTCATAGCAACGGTCCTCGGGGGTCTGGCCTTAGTCGTCGTGAGGGGGAGAAAGACCGCTCGAACTTTGCCTGAACTCGATGAGAGAGATCTGGCTATCCTAAACCTAATAGCAAGAGAGGGAGGCTCAATAAGGCAGAACGAGGTGTCAGAACGCCTGAACATACCCAAGTCCTCGACCTGGAGGAGGGCGAGGAGGCTGGAGAGGCTCGGCCTGATAACCATCGAGAGAGGGCCTGCGGGAGTCGTGCTGACGCTCACCGAAGAGGGAAGGTCTGCGCTGAAGTAACCAAGTTTTTCTGCCTACTAGGGATAGCTGGTGAGCCTCCTGTAGATCTCTCTGCCTATCGACTTGGGGGAGCCCTCGCCCCTAACCACTGGGCCAATTAGATCCGGCCTCTCAGTGATCAGGATGTCCACGCCCAGCTCCGTGACCTCCACTGCCTGATCTACGTCGTTGACGGTCCACACCGCCACGAGCATCCCGCATCGGTGGAGTTCATTGACCAGCTCTCCGTCGACGAATCCCACCTTGACGGAGAGGCCTCTCGCACCGGCCGCTCTTGCTAGGGCCACAGGGTCAGCAGGCCTGCACTGCACAGACGCAAGAATCGTGGCCCTCTCAAGCTTGGGCGCCAGCTCGCTTAGAAGGGGATGGTACTTTGAGGTCACGATTAGGCCCCTCCTCGCCTCTTCCGCGATCAGACGCACCAGCCTCTCGGGAAGCCTCGGAGACTTTATGTCCAAGACGAGAGGGATCCTGCGTTCGCCTAGCACCACTAGGAAATCCTCGACTGTCTGATTCTCACGATGATTCCCGATGGAGGCCAGCCATTTGATCACGGCCTCCCTGAGCGTGGCTGGCTTGATGGACTCTGGCCCGTGGTTGACTAGACTTTCGTACAGATCGATCTCTACCGCGTCGACGCCCTGACTTATGTACCGACTCAGCTTGCTCAGCGTATTAGCCCTGTGGCCGACTATGAGCGGCCTTGACCTACCTCTCAACTCCCTGCCCGTCTTTTTCACCACAATTTGAACTTATCGCTGGAGAGTTCTGCTCTGGTCCGACTCAGCGCGAAAGGCGTCGCGAACTGGGCCCCTCTCAAGGAAAAAGGTAGCCCTAATGCATTTTATGGAAATGGTTGTTCGGTCGTCCCAGGGTACCACATGGATAGGAAGACGCTTGCGGCCGCTCTCGTAATCTCGTTGGCCGTGTCACTGGTTCCCCTCCGTCAGACTCAGGCTTGGTGGACAGAGGGCCACAGGCTCATGACCCAAGAGGCAATCAAGCTGATCCCAGATCCCGAGTGGAGGCAGTTCTTTGAGCACTATGCATACTTCCTAAACGAGACTTGCGTATGGCCTGATTCGGTGTATAAGGCGGAGGATCCGAAGGAGGAGCCGAGGCACTACTACGACTTGGAGATCCCGCCGGACAAGAGGACATACAGGGATGGAGCGCTGCCGGAAGCGGTGTACAATTTCACGATAGCCATGGCTGAGGCGATCAAGGAGGGTGACTGGTTTGAGGCTCTGGCCCTAGCCGGGAGGGTCGCTCACTACGTGGAGGACGCTCACCAGCCCTACCACTGCACCGTGAATTACAATCCGCTCGGAAAGCACGGACTTGCCGACTCACTAGTCGAGAAGCACTGGAACGAGCTGACCCTGGATCTGTCAGCCCCGATTGAGCCCATAGACAACCTGACCGCCTTCATATTCGAGATAATATACGACAGCAACTCCAAGGTAGCCAGGCTGAACGCCACGCTGATCGGCGACCCCGACGACCCCAACGACGACAAGGAGTGGAGCGACGACCTGAGGGATCTGATCAGCGAGCAGGCCAGCAGGGCTATAGTGGCCGTTGCGAGAGTCTGGTGGACCGCCATAACGATGGCCGACGCCAGGCCGCCAGACCTGTCTGCATCCTACTCGATCAGCGTGGATCTCGTTGCCCCAGAGAAGGTCGCCACTAGAATGGTTGCCGTCGCCACCGTACTGGACGGACTTGAGATTCCGCTCGACGCGGACGTCACTTGGACCTTCGGTCAGGACACCGGAACCGCTAGGAGGGCAGACGTTGGAGTCTACAAGATCTCGATAGACAGCACGATACTCCAGAAGTACGCTGGCCAGACGGTGACGCTTACCGTGAAGGCTTCCAAGTCAGGCTACGGAGAGGCGGAGGCATCCGCTCAGGTCTACGTCGAGCCCATAGAGATGCCCACTCCGCCACCTGAACGTCCAGGGCTGCCGATAATGTGGATCGTAGTGGCTGTAGTGGTCGTCGCCGCCGTAATCGTGGTGATCGTGCTTCTGAGGAGGAGATCCTAGACTCGTTCCCCTATCCCTTTTTTCATACAGCCTCGGGCCAAATCCGACTTTGGTCTCACTCACTAGCCTTCTTGAGCTTCTCTAGGAACTTCTGCCTGTTGACGACGAACCTCTCGTGCGTCCCCTCCCCCACCACGGTGTCTCCGTAGAGGCACTTTACCTCAAAGACCAGCCTCCTCCTGTCCACTTCTACGAGCTTGGACATCACAGTGACCTCTCCCCCAACAGGCGCAGGCGCCAGGTGTCTAACGTTGACCGCGATGCCCACAGTTGTCTCCTCAGGGGGCAGGTAGGGCTGAACTGAGTCTCTGGCGACGATTTCCATGAGCGCGATCATGGAGGGGGTCGAGAGGACCGATACGTCTCCGCTCCCTATGAAGGAAGCGGCCATCTCCTCGGTAACCTTGAATCGCTGTTCACCCTCTATTCCTGGCTTGAGGTCCCGCTCTGGCAAGGCCATCCCCGCTGGCCGCGAGGGAATGTGAAATAAGCTTGACACCGCCGCCGCGCGAGATGCCCGCAATAAGAGCGACATTCGTCAAAGTGGGAGGGTCGGTAATTACGGTCAAGAACGCTCAAGAGCCAACTCCGAAGGTCGATGCGATCAAAGCCTTCGCCGAGGACGTTGCCGAACTCTACTCGCAGGGGGTCTCGCTCATACTGGCAAACGGGGCTGGGAGCTTTGGTCACCCTCTGGCCAAGAGGGCCGAACTCCAGAGGGGGCTGCTGCCTGATAGAGAGCTTCAGGCTGCGGAGACGGCGCACTCCGCCCTCACGATAAACTTCATGCTGGTAGACGAGCTGATCGGCGCGGGTGTGCCTGCGATCTCGTTCTCCCCAAGGTCCTACGTCTACGGAGCGGAGGGGGGCTGGGTGGCCGAGATAACCCCGATTCGAATGGCTCTAGAGAGAGGGCTGGTTCCTGTGACGTTTGGCGATGTGGTGATGCATTTAGAGAGGGGAGCGGCTATCTTCTCGGCCGACGACGCTCCCTCAGTACTCTCCCCCCTCATAGAGGAGGCCATCTTCTTGGTCGACGTGCCAGGAGTGCTTGGACCAGACGGCAAGGTTGTCAGAGAGGTGACTCCCTCGACGATGGGTCTGGTCGGGGAATCCGCGGCCGTCGACGTCACTGGGGGGATGGGCGGGAAGCTCAGGAAGGGATTTGAGCTCGTTGAGAAGGGAATCCCCGTGAGAATTGCCGGCTTCTTCTCGCGTGGAGATCTCCTGATGGCCTTCAGAGGCGAGTCTGGAACTGCCCTGAAGCTATAGCTGACGCTCTGCTACAATCCCGCGAAGAGAGCTCTGATCCTATCCGCCAGGGGGTGATCGCTCAGCCTGACTAGCACGACTCTCCCAACCCTCTTCTCCTCTACCAACCCTAACTTCGCCAGCTTTGCGACGTGATCCCTTGCGGACTCATAGCCGAGCCCAGCCTCTCTAGCCAAGCGAGTCATGCTGGTCCGGCCCATCTTGGCCAGCACGTAGAGGATCCTCACTCTACCCCTGCTGCCCAGAGCCTCCACCAGCAGGTCCGCTGCGGAGGGGTGGTTCAAGACCCGCCCCCTACCGCTGGCCCCTCTCCCGCCTTATCTCCTCTAGGATCTCTCTAGCCCTATCCTCCCTGATCTTCTTCTCCCTCACGAGCCTCTCCACCAGGAGGTCCACTTCCTCTCCAACCGCTCCCACGGACATGGCTATGTTCCTAGCGTGGAGCTTCATGTGACCAGCCTGTATTCCCTCAGTGGCCAGGGCCCTCAAGGCGGCGAAGTTCTGAGCCAACCCGACGGCGGCTATGATCTCCGCCAGCTCTCTTGCGGTCTTGACGCCCAGCATCTTCAGTGCCAGCTTCGCCATCGGGTGGACCTTGGTGACGCCGCCCACTATGCCTACGGCCATCGGCATCTCGATGTAGCCCTCGAGGTCGCCGTCCCTGTTCTTCCACCACTTCGTCAAGGTGGTGTACCTGCCAGACCTGGCCGCGTAGGCGTGGGCTCCAGCCTCGAGAGCCCTCGTGTCTTGACCGGTCGCTCTGGCAACGGCAATGACGCCGTTCATTATCCCCTTGTTGTGCGTGCACGCTCTGTAGGGATCATTTGCCGCGAACTCGTAGGCGTAGACGATCCCATCCACGACTTCCCTCCCTCCTATCGCCTCGGCCTTGAAGACGGCGTGAGCTCTTGCAATCCGCCTATCCGCGAGGTTCGAGATTATCCTCAGGTAGACAGTTCCCCCGGTGATCCTCTCCAAGAGGGGAGCGACCGCCTCAGCCATCGTGTTGACCGCGTTCGCGCCCATGGCGTCTTTCACGTCGACCAGCAGGTGAACGATCACCATGGGCCCGACTCCAGTCTGAATTATCCTGACCTCGACGTCTCTGGCTCCACCGCCGAACTTCACGAGCACGGGGTCCTGCTCGTTCGCCACCTCGAGTATCCTGTCCCTCTCCATCAGGATCGCTATCTTGGCCCTCTCGGGGTCAGGGACGTTGACTAGCTGGATCTGGCCTATCATTATGGACTCGGTAGAGCTGGTCTTGAATCCTCCCCCTGGCCTGGCCATCTTGGCCGCGTTGCTGGCCGCCGCTACGACGGAAGGCTCCTCAATGGCCATTGGAATTAGGTAGTCCCTCCCGTTGATCAGGAAGTTGGTGGCGACCGCGAATGGCAAGGGCCAGGTCCCTATGACGTTCTCGATCATCTTGTCGGCGACTTCTAGAGGGAGCGGCCCCTCCTTCTTCAATAGCTGAACCTCCTCCTCGCTGAGGGTAGCGAACTCCTTGACGATCTCAATCCTCTCGTCGATAGAGAGCTTGTAAAAGCCTGGAATGCGGGAAGTCTTGGCCATGGTAGGTCGCTCCGGCTCGGCTGCGCTCCCTTATAATGCCCTGCTCTCGTAGACCTGCGGATGTAAACAGGGTTATACGAACGGCGGGCTTGTTTGGGGCTTACTCGGCTTCTCCTGACCCCTCTTCTTCCGCTTCCTCTTCCTTGCCCTCCTCCGCTGGGAAGGCAGCCTTCACTATAGCCTTAGCTACGCTCCTAACGATCCTCTTGGAGACGGTGGGTATCTTGCCCTCTGCATACGCCTCCTCGTCAAGGTGGCTTATCTTGCCCGTGACCACGCCCCCGACGTCGACCCACCAAGCCCTTGACCCCGCCGGATCGGGAAACACGCTGGTCAGGGAAGCGACTATCTTGGCCTCTGGCGAGACCGCCGATATTCTCTCCCTCCAAGCCTCCAGCTGACCGCCATTCTGCCTAGTGCAGACCACCACGTACCTCGCGTACCTAACTATGTCCATCTCCTCCTCGCCCAGGCGAGAGCCCTCGTCGAGCCTCCTGCCCCTCAGGTCGAGCACTATGAAGTCGACATCTCCATGCCTCTTAGCATGTCTGAGAGCCTCTCTAAGCCATGTCAGCCGGCCTGATTCGCTTTCCTCCGCTAGATCTACCCCAAACGTGAGGGTCGTGCAGCCCATGGCCTTCAGCTCGTTGCTGAGCATTCTGACCAACACGCCCTTGCCAGACCTGGACTCGCCGACGACGAGTACGACCTCTGCTCGCTTGGGAGTCGCCTCCATTCTCGTGAATCACCACCCAGCCGCGGAGAGGGGGCCTGAACCAGCGCCCTCCGCCATCAGCTCATCCCACCCCACTGCCATGAAACGAGGTCTTCCTTGGTTGATCTGATGTCCGCGGAGCAGCCTCAATATAAGGACTCACGGTCACTCACGCCGCAGAAGAACTCTTGCACTACTCAAGGCCTGAGCGCCTTCGCAGCTCACTCGACGCCGTTGTCTGTACGGAGCCTCGCATGGTTTGCCTGGCCAGCAGGCCTCTCACTACGCTCCCCAGACCTCGGGCTTCTTTCCAAGGCTATGAGCCCAAATAGGCGATGAGGTTTTAGAGTCTTTCTCCCTAGCGGGAGTAACGTGCCAAGAGGACTGAGGATCCAGATCGAGACCGGTGCATAAGCGACGGAGCTTGCTGGGACGCCTGCCCAGAAGTGTTCGAGATGAGCCCAGAAGACGGGAAGTCCCAGATAGCAGATCGATTCAGGGCCGGTGACCCGGGGCTGGGGATCGTACCAGAGGAACTCAGGGATTGCGTCGAGAGCGCTGCTGCCGAGTGTCCCGCTCAGATAATCTACGTCGAGGAGGCCGAGACCTGAACCACCGAGCCAGACCTACCCTCCCTCTTCAACAGAGCCATTAATGATTCGACTCAGCTTCTTGGCTCTCTCCGTGGCGGCCTCAACGGCCTTCATGACGGAGGACCTCACGCCCCCCTCCTCTATGTAGAAGATCCCCTCGATGGTCGTCCCGCCGGGGGTGACGACCATCTCCTTGAGCTGGGCCGGGTGGACGCCCTGCTCCAGCACCATTTTGGCTGCTCCAAGCAAGGTCTGGGCGGCAGACTCAAGAGCCACGTCTCTCGGTAGCCCAACCTTGAGCCCGGCGTACATCAGGGCTTCTATGAACAGGGCCGCGTAGGCTGGCCCGCTGCCGCTCAGCGCGGTGACGGCATCCATCAGCTCCTCGTGCACCTCTTCACACGTCCCCGTGCACCCAAACAACTCCTTCACAAGCTCTACATCCTTCTCCGTGGCTCTCGGCCCCCTGCAGAATGCCGTGAAGGACTCCCTAACCGACACGGCTATGTTGGGCATGGCCCTTATGATCCTGGCCCCAGGGGCTGCCTTCGCTAGGGTCTCCGTGCTGACCGCTGCGGCCAGCGATATCAGGAGCTTCCCTCTGATCTCCTCTGATATCTCTGCAGCCACCCTTGCAGCTTTGTGTGGCTTGACCGCCAGTATGATCACGTCAGCCTCCCTGGCCGCTCGCCTGTTGTCGGAGGTGAGTTCCACCCCCTTCTCTCCTAAGTGCTTCGCTCTCTCGATCCTCCTCCTAGTTGCGATGACTCTCCAGCCTGATTCCGCTAGGGCTACGGCGACGGCACCTCCTATCGCGCCAGCGCCTATTACTGCGACGGTTCCTTTGCTCACAGAACCTCACATCCGCGCATGCAATATAATAGGGTTGTGCTCCAACCCCTGGAGAGTCTGAAAAGAGGCACGCGGCTTTACTCCTTCGAAGTAGCAGCTAATCCTATTCTCTCCCTTCGGCTAGCCCACAGAGGCGTTAAATCAAGTTGCAGAGCTCACTCGAGGTGGTCCTCCCTGACCCCTGTGACATCTAACTCCCAAACGCTTACCTTCCCGACCCCTTCTTTTGACGCAGGGCATTGCGCGCGATCTGCGATCCATTTTCAGGCATTCTCGACGGCTAAAAGGTATTATTGCCCTTTAAGCCTGGCTCTCGGGGCTCACCTCCAGGGTTCTCTCGAGGTGAACGTACTCGGCCTCGATGAGGCCCCCAGACCTCATGTAAAGCGCGGCCCCTGGGGCAAGGCAATCTAGGTAGGCTACCGTGTAGACGATGAGTCTCTCCAACCCGAGCTCTGCGGCCTTCCTTAACGCCGACATCAGCAGAGCCCGGCCGACGCCCTTAAGTCTGTGCTCCGGCAAGACCATGACGCCGAAGAACATGCCCTCCCTACCCTTCACGTGGAAGCCGGTGAGCCCGATCGTCTTTCCACCCTTCTTTGCGACGAGCCACAGCAGACCGGACGAGTGCTCGAACCAAGATCTTGAAGACTCCCTGAGCCTCTCAGCTCCCCCTTGATCCTCTATCCACCAGCCCCAGTAGGGCTTCAGGCCCTCCAAGAAGACGCCTGGCAGCTCGTCGATATCCTCTCGCCCCACCTCGTCTATCTGGGCCACATCCGCGCATGGAGGCTCGATCTTCACACGCCGGAGCTCCCAGACGATCCGCAGAATTCTCCTTACTGGCTTGAATCCGTGCCTCTTGTAGGCTGTGACGCAAGGCTCGATGGATAGTGTGTGAGCTCTGACGAGCCTCGCTCTCCTATCAAATAGGATGTCGAGAGCCCTCTCTATGAGGGCATCCTCCACCCCCAAGCCCCAGAACTCCTTGGGAACCGCCAGGTCCCAGAGTTCGTACCGATCCTCCTTAGGCAGCCTCCTTATCCACAGGCAGCCAGCTGGCGACCCCTCCACCTCAGCCAAGAGGAGGTTCTTAGGGTCGAAGCTTGGTGAGTCGACGACGGCCCTGAGTTCATCCAAAGTTCTCTTCTCGAGATCCCCGAAGCATCGCTTGAGAATGTTGTACCAAATCTCCGGATCTCTGAATGTCTTTACTTCAATCATCACCAATCTTAGATTCTCTGAGACCTCATTACAATATTAAGTAAGGTTCGGCTGTTGTTGGCTCCCTCGGCTTGCTCTAGGGGCTGAAGATTGCGGAGGCGATGGCTGGAATTACGAACAGGAAGTAAGCCATAGAGCCTGCTAGTATTAGCAGGTTCACCTTCCAGCTCCTCCGCCGCAAGGTTAGGAGCCTCCTGTTTATTAGGAGTGGGAGTGAGAGAAAGGTAAGCCCTAGGTCAAAGTTCAGCCTGGGCGGCGGGTAGTCTAGAGCGGAGCAGGCTGAGAGAAAGATCAGACCGGCGATCGCGAAACCTATGGCCAGCCCGTCTAAGACCCTCCTGTAGACCTCTAGTTCTTCTCTCTCCTCTAAAGCACTCAAGAGCGAGGCGGCAGCCCTCCCCAGCCTGGTGATCTTGTAGCCTCCCCTCCCGTCCCTCTCAACTAGAGGGCCGAGAGCGCGCAGGTGAAAGCTCACGGTCGCTGAGTCGACACTTAGCCTCTTCATGAGCTCGGAGTAGGTCTTCCTGCCAGAGCTGAGTTCTAGGAGGATCTCCCTCCTCAGAGGGTGGCTGAGCGCCTTGAATACTTCGTCCAGCTTGAGGTCCACGTTGCCATCCATCGCCATAATCCTGAATATCGGAGCAATATTAGCGGATATGCAAAGAGTTCTCTGCAAAGCGTCATAGAAGCGGCTTGGCGGGCCCTTTAGACTTCAGAGAGGTTCTACGTAGTTTATTTCATCCCTTCAATATCTTAGAGGGCGTAGGAACCACCGTGCTGCCCCAGAGGCCATAACAGAAAAAGAAAGCCGAGTGTGGGCGTAGAAAAGAGGGAGGGAGAGGGCTACTCGGTCAGCTTGACACCCACGGTCTCCAGGCCGTCTATCACGTAGTCTAGCCCAAACTCCTTCAGAGTGGACTTCTTGGGGATCCCGCGCTCGTCCCATCCCCTTATGTCGTAGTAGAAGCTCAGCAGCTGATCGTAGATGCCCCTGTCCAGCTTCTGGCCGGCGTATGGCCCCTTAGTGAGCGGGTGCTCGAACCACCTGTCTGGCGGGTAGTCCATCTTCCTGTCCCAGTTCGGGTTCTCCCTCACCCAGAACGCTCTGACCAGATTGTATATCCTGTCTGCTATCCTGTTCAGGTCGCGCCAGTCGAAGTCCAGGCCGGTGGCGGCCTTCAGGTACTTGGCGTACCACTCTAGGTCGAATCCGAGCTCGATCCAAGGCAGCCTGCAGGTCACGGCAGCCTCGAAGAACCCGCCCCTTATCCTCTGCATCTCTATGAGCCGCTCCACCTTCTCCCTGCTGACGATCTCCCTGCCCATCTTGATCTCCCAGGCGATGAACCAGGCGTCCTTGTGGTGCGCGCCTATCGGACTGGTGCCGTACGCCAGGGCCATCCCCGGCAGAGTGTGGCAGTCATAGGCGGAGATCTCCAGGCCCTTGACGTGCATCGCGAACTTCTGGGCCTCTGGGCCTATGCCCTCGGCGAGCTTCGCCACGCCCTCTGCCATCGCCTCGCCGAAGCCCTTCTTCTCTGCTATCATCTCAGCCAGCCTGAGCATGGCCTCTCCGTCGCCCCACTTCGGCCTTATCCCGTCCAGCCTGGCATCGGATATCATCCCAAGCTCGTAGGCCTCAGTCACGAAGCCCAACACGCTGCCTAGGGAGATCGTGTCAATTCCCTGCTCGTCGGCGTAGAGGTTCAGCGTGAGAACCCAGTTCATGTCGTCTATCCCCAGGTTCGAGCCCAGCATGGCGGCGTTCTCGTAGTCGAGCTCGGTCCTCTTGCCAGCCATCGGTCCAGCCTTGATCTCGTTGATCATCCCGCAGATCATGTTGCAGTTGGGGCAGCCCTTCTGGGCCACCTTGAACTCCTTCTCCATGGCGGTGCCGCTGATGGCCTCCCAGCCGTCGAAGACACCCTCCCTGAAGTTGTAGGTGGGCAGGGTTCCGTTGTTCTGGCACCACTCAACCGTCATCATCGTACCTTGCCTCATCCAGAACTCGTAGGCGTCCGCCTCCTTGACGACCTTGTACCCTTCCCTGCCGAGCTCGGCCAGCTCGTCAGGGTTGGCCACCGGGATCTCCTTGGTTCCGCTGATCACTATGGCCTTCAGGTTCTTGGACCCCATCACGGCTCCTATGCCAGGTCTCCCTCCGGCCCTCCCGTGCTCCGACGTTATGACCGCGAACTTCACCAGCCTCTCGCCGCCAGGCCCTATCGCCAGGATTCCAGCGCCCTTGAACCTCTCCTCGAGAATGTCTTGAACCTCCTCCGCGCTCTTGCCCCATAGGTCTCCAGCAGGCTCCAGCCTCACATCCTCGTCCTCTATTACGAGAACACTCGGGCTAGAGGCCCTCCCGGTTATGACCGCTACGTCGTACCCCGCCTTCCTGAGCTGAACAGACGCCTTGGTGCCGATGTTTCCATCACCGTAGCCTCCGGTCAGCGGGGACTTGGCGGCCACGACCAGCTTGCCGCTGCTTGGGAGAACCAAGCCGGTTAAGGGCCCGGCGGCCAGTATCAGCCTGTTCTCTGGTGAGAGGGGGTCAACGCCGGGCCCCAGTTCATCCCAGAGAATCTTAGCCGCAAAGCCCCTACCCCCGAGAAGTTCGACGGCAACCTTCGGATCCAGGTTCTGAACCAGGTGCTTCTCCTTCTCCAAGTCCACTCTGAGAATCCGGCCGGTCCAGCCTCCGGAGATCCTCATAGGGATCAGCCTGGGCTCAATTAATTGGAAAAGATATAAACGTGGGAGCCGAAGCTAAGAGCGTTCGGCGGAGGCTTCTTGACGACCTCAGCCCAGCGACTTCCGGAGAAAACTGGCCTGGGTTAAGGTCACGCCCTCCGGCTAACTCTGCTGAGGCCTCACGACACGCCCCTCTCGAACTGAAGTGATCTGAGAGGCGAAGACGATGCCAGGCTTGGCGAAGGTTCCAACGACCTGGACCTCCTCCCCAGTCAGGTGGGCTGGCGACTTGACGTGCTCGTGGTGCACAACTCGCAGGCCGCTTATCCTGTAAGCCTTGGGGTGGGCCGAAATCTCTCCTGAGAGCAAGAACCCTAAGAGGGCTTCCATCAGCTTGGCTGGCTCATGACCCTCTACGACCCCCTTTGAAGGCGACCCTAGTTCCCTCTCTGAGGTTATCGCCTCTGAGGTCCTCCGGGCTGACCGTCACGTATCCGAGGCTTACCTGTCTCAGGATCAGGAGCAGGACTGTTCTCACGCCCAAGTTCATGGCTACAATGGCTCCAGAGACCAGAGACAGGAGGCGGTAGAGATCTGGGAGGAGGGATGCAAGGGTTAATGTCGTGATCAGGCCGATAAAGCAGTAGGCCGCCCCCGCCTTCAGAGCGCTCCTCATACTCTCCCACGGCAGCCTCTCTAGTTCGCCCCAGAATCCGAACGCGTTGGACGTCAGAGCGAAGCTCAGCGAAACGGCCGCGGCAATCGACTCAAACGGTTTTGCGAGACCAGCCAGGCTCAGCACGACGGCGCAGGCTACAGGGGCGAGACCCAGCGCGAGCACCGCCTCAGCAATCCTCTCCGACCGGAGAGACCAAAGCGGATCGCCGCGGGGCTCCCTGAAGAGTCTGACTCCCTCGACCTCTTCCATGATCCTCAGGAGCTTGATGCCGTCTGGAGTGAGGGAGTACTCATCTGAGAACTTGGCTACAAAGCGCGAGAGCTTCTTCAGGTGGAACGCCAGCTTCCCGCTGCTCTTGATGCCGGTGGCCTCCAAGATCTCAGAGAACCTGAGGGGTCCTCTTCTCCCAAGCGCTCAGAGGATGGCCCTCCTCTCTGGTGAAGACAGGGCCTCGTAGAACTCGCTGGGCTCTCTACTTTCCTGAGGCATCCTGTAGTAGAAACCGCTCCGCGGGCTTATATTCGGTGATGTCTGTGAAACTTGACAAGCTTCTGTCAAATCCGATGCTCGAAACCGATATTACCTCGGTGAGCTGACGTATCTTCAGCATGCCAGAAGCCGTGAACGTCAAGGACCTCTGGAAGCGATACGGGAAGGTCGAAGCCCTAAGGGGTCTGAGCTTCTCGGTCGAGGAGGGCGAGATCTACGGTCTGATAGGGCCTAACGGAGCTGGCAAGACCACGACGCTGAGGATCCTCGCAACTCTGATAAGGCCCGACTTGGGCTCAGTGAAGGTATTCGGCGTCGACGCTCTCGCAGAGCCGGCCAGAGTGAGAGCTATGATCAGCTACCTCCCAGAGGAGGCGGGAGCCTACAGGAACCTCTCCGGCCTAGAGTACCTGAGGTTCATGGCGGCCTTCTACGCCGAGGACGAGTCTAAGGTCGAGGAGATGGTCGAGGAGGGGAAGAGGATAGCCGCCCTGGGGGACAGGCTCCGAGACAAGGTGAAGACCTACAGCAGGGGAATGAAGAGACGCCTGACGCTGGCCAGGGCCCTCATGGTCCAGCCTAGGCTGGCAATCCTAGACGAGCCAACCAGCGGGCTCGACGTGATTCACGCTCACCACGTCAGGAGCGTGATCAGGGAGTACGTCGAGGGCAGAGGGCTCACCGTGATCCTCTCCAGCCACAACATGCTGGAGGTCGAGAGGCTCTGCGACAGAGTCGGGCTGATACACGAGGGCAGGCTGCTGCTCGAGGGCGAGCCTCAGGAGCTGAAGGCGTCTCAAAACGCCGCGGATCTTGAGGAGGTGTTCGTGGGTGTGGCTGCCGTTGGGTAGGGCTCTCACAAACCTGATCAGGAAGGAGGTTCTGGACCTGCTCAGAGACCCCAAGATCCTGCTGGGGATGATAATACTCCCGGCGGTGATCTACCCAGTAATCGGCGTGGCCACGAGGGTCTCGATGACCGCCGCGGGGGAGACAGCCCTCAGGACCCCAGTGGCCGTGCTCGACACGGACAACTCTCGCGAGTCGGCGATAGTCGTAGCCTCCCTCCAGGCAACCGGGAAGGTGATCCTCCTCTCCTCGTCAGTAGACGACGCTCTGAGCGAGGCCAGATCAGCCGGGGCGGGAGCGCTCATAGTGATCCCTGAGGGATTCGGAGAAGCTCTGAGGTCTGGCGCGAGGCTGCCAATAGAGGTCGTGGTGTTCTTCGAGAGGGGAGGTTTCTCGGCAGCCATGTTCTCTGGCAGGCTCCAGGGCGCGCTGGAATCCGCGTCCAGAGCGCTCTCAGCGCTGCTCGTCTCCGAGAGCACAGACCTGAGCCCAGAGGTGGTGCTCAACCCGCTGACCGCAGACTACAAGTCGATCTTCAGAGGGGAGGAGCTGGACCTCCCTCCTGAAGTCGTCGCTCAGGCCATCGTTGGACAGATCTCCACGATGCCGCTCGTGGCTTCGATGGTCCTGATCTTCGCCATGCAGATAGCTGCCACGTCCGTCGCCGTGGAGAAGGAGGAGAAGACGCTCGAGACCCTCCTCACGCTCCCAGTCAGCAGGAGGAGCATCTTGCTTGCCAAGCTGTCCGGGTCCGCCGTCGTCGCCGCGCTGGGCAGCATGGGAGTGCTCGCCGGCCTCATGTACTACATGAAGATCGTTGCAGCCATGCCTGGAGAGCAGCAGATCCCCCAGATAAGCCTGCTGGGAACTAAGGACGTCGCGCTGCTGGCCGTGGCCCTGATAATCGCCAACATGCTCGCTCTCACCCTAGCGACGGTGCTCTCCGTGTTCACAGAGGACGTCAGGTCGGCCCAGGCGCTGGTGGGGAACCTCTTCATCTTGGTCTTACTGCCGGCGTTTCTGCTGATGTTCGCAGATGTGTCGTCGCTCCCTAGGGCAGCCGCGCTGGCCCTTCAGGCGATACCCTTCTCGCACATAGCCCTGGCGGCGCAGTCCATAGCGTGGAGGGATTACGGCTCTTACCTAATCAGCGTCGTCTACATGCTTGTCTGGTCCGCTGGAGTTGCTTTCTTGGCGGACAGGATCTTCTCGTCCGAGAAAGTTCTGACGGCCAGGTTCAGGTGGGGCAGGAGGCGGGCAAGGGAGTAACGCCTCCAGTCTTCTACTTTTTTGGAGTAATTCTGAGCAGTCACTCAGCCGCACATCTCTCTTCACGCCTCTTTTCAACTTGGATTCTCAAGCTCAACGACGCGAAAGGCTGGCTCTGTGGGCCACTCCTGGGACGAGGCCACTATCGCGACTACTCCGAACTTGCCGTAGAGCACGTCGTCTGCGTAGACCGTGGGCGACGCCAGGAACGCTCCCGTGCGCTCATCGTAGTAGGCAACTGGAGATCCAGCCCGCAGGCTCGGCGTGGCATAGATCAGATCCTCGGACCACCCTTTGATGCAAGAGTCTACCGTCTCGCCGAGCAGTTTGAGGGGAGGCGAGAGCGCCTCCCTCGAGAGGCTCCAAGATACCGGCCCTTGTGGCAGAGACTCGACCATCACTTCGGTTAGGCAGCGCTGGTCTGGAACCTTGGTCGGATCAATCCAGAGGAGAAACTTCCCCAATCTCCTGCCAGAAGGGTCCACTGCGACGCCGGAAGAAGGGTCTAGGAGCAAGACCGCCTCTCCGCAGATTGAGAAGTTTCCCCTGAGGGTGACCAAGCCGGGCTCCGCGAGAACCGAGAGTAGCTCGCTCTCTTCAATCCTCGGAATTGAAACGAAAGACAGGTTCCTCGCGGTCCGCGAATTTATTCCCAGGTACTGCAGGCTGCTGCCCACGGCGCAGAATCGCACTCTGACCTTCGCAAGCTTACCCTCCCACTCCAAGACCTCGAAGCCGTAGGTTCCCCGCGAGATGTTACTCATCAGCCCGCCATCTGCCAGCAAGAGGTAGACTTCCTCTTCCTCGAACTGCGCCGTCAGCGAGCTCACGGGGAGACTCTTCTGCTTGGCAGGAGCCCTCAGCAGAGTTATGGCTGCTGCCACGAGCAGGGTAGCCGAGAGCAGTACCGCCGCGATTCTCAGCGTTTGCGGCATATATCAGGGCTAGATGGCTCTCAACTCGAATAAAAGTCAGGATATAGGCTCCGAGAGCTGACCAGACAGCTCATGTAGAGAACACGAAGAAAGAAAAAGAACGTGGGGCTGGAGGGTCAGCCCTCTCTCGCCCACCTCGGGAAGAAGGCCACGGCCAGCGCGGTGAAGACGACGGCCATCACGCCCAGGTACAGCGCCGGCCCAGCTACTTGGGAGAGCGTGGTCCCCCTCAGGAGGACCCCGTCCAGGGCCTCGACGGCCTTCGTGAAGGGTAGTACCTCAGCAAAGGCTCTGAGCGGCCCAGGCAGGAACTGCACGGGGAAGTACATGCCGGAGAAGAACTGCAAGAGTACGCCCACTGTGACTGTGGCTTCGGTGGCTGCCTTTGGATCTGGAGAAGCCTCCGCCACCAGCAGGCCGAGGCTCGCGCTGGCCAGGTCTCCCGCGAGGATGAGCGGTATCAGCGATAGGCTCCAGTTGACTTCCGGTCTCAGGATCGCCACAGTCGCCACCACCAGAATGACCTGGGAAAGAGTCAGCACAATCAGCTCTCCGGCGACCTTCCCGGCTAGGATCTCCCAGACGAACGCCGGGGACATCCTTATCCTCTTCAGGCCTCCGAGCATCTTCTCGTACGCTAGGATCCCTGCGGCCCCCACCATGCCCGAGAATATGAAGGAGTACGCGAACATGACGCTGACCCAGTGCCCCTTGTTCTCCCAGTAGGCTGCTGTCTCTGCGGTCACCTCTGGCCTCGACAGGAGGGCCACGGTTATGTTGATCGGCTTGGCGAAGCTGAGCATCCACCTCTCTATCATCTCCCTGCTGACTTGGTAGCCTCCCCAGCTCATGTTTGGCGGGAGATAGGTGGACACGTACTCCAGCATCCTCCTCCTGTACTCCTCGCTGAACCTCTCCACGAAGCCCGTCATGAAGGACGTGAGGACCTGCTGAACCTGTGGGTTCCCCTCCCTTACGTAGAACTTCACTGAGGCCG
>CBEVRO010000021.1:0-17549 GCA_965552295.1 uncultured archaeon
TCCAAGTCGACTTGTCTGACTTGGAGCACCTGAACACGCGACCGCTGTAGACCACTATAAGCTCGTCGTCGCTCCAGAAGTGGGCGTACCAGTCAGGCAGGATGATGCGCTGTAGCTCCTCTATGTCCTCCTCCGTCATCTCTACCTTGTACATGTGCCATCTGCCCCTCTCCTCACCTGACAGCGTGAGAGGAAGCTCTTCCTTGCTAACCTCGAGTTTGAGCACCTTGAGACCGTCCAGATAGCTCGGGTCGGACAGGCTCTCCCTAATGATCCAACCGACGTAGCGCACTGAGGTATCGGCCCTCTAAGTTCTGATACAATAAATCGGATTCTGATCTCGACAGTGAGGAGATCTTTTTACATGGGTCTCAGCCGTCGCTTCTGATACCTCTAGGAGGCGGGGACGAGTGGCTGGCAAGGCTCGGAGAGAACTGCTGAGCAGAATCACGAGCCTCGCTGGAGCGCGCAGGGAAGACGTCCTAGTTGCTCCTCACCCTCTCCTAGACGCTGGCGTGATTGAGGGAAGGAAGGGGAGGTACGTCTGGGCAACCGATCCAGCTCTAGGGGTGCCTCGAGAGCACCTAGGCATCCTAGCCTTCCACTTCACGGCAGCAGATATCGCTGTAATGGGAGGCAAGCCTGAGTTTCTGGCCGTGGACATCCTGATGCCGGAAGGGTCCTCAAGGGAGGAGGCCGTCAGGATAGCGTCTCAGATCCACGAAGAGGCCGTCAGATACGGAGCATCAGTGGTTACAGGACACACAGGCTGGTACTCGGCCGTGAATGAACCTGTCGTCGTTGTGACAGCGGCCGGTAGGGCTGAGAGGATGCTGCACCCAAGGGACGCCCTCCCCGGCGACAGGATAGTGCTGGCTGGCTTGGTTGGAGCGGAGCTGCTGTACTCGTTGGCTCACTTCAGACCCAGCCTCATGCGGGACCTGCTGGGGGAGGCGGCGGTCAGGAGGTGGAGAGCGGTCCCAAGGGAGTTGACCGCCTTGGACTCGGCAATGGCCCTAAACAAACGCGGTCTGGCTGTGATAATGAAGGACGGAGCCGAAGGAGGGCTGGTGAGGGCCCTGAATGACCTCGCAGATGCCACCGGCCTGGGCTTCCACGTAGAGGAGGGCAGAATCCCCATCCCTCCTGAGCTTAGAAGGCTCGCAGGTCAGCTGAACTTTGATCCCCTGTCGGCCTCAAGCTCTGGCCTGCTTATAGCGCTCGTGCGGCCCGAGTGGGTTAGAGAAGCCGTCTGGTACTTAGAGATCCTGGGCATCCCAGTGTCGGTTGCAGGATCCATGTCTGACAGGAGGGAGAGATGGATTCTGGGTCCAAGGGGGAGGAGACCGTTCCCCGAGGAGGCCGAGGATCCCTATGCGAGCCTGATGCATCAGAGATGAATAGCTGGTCCCTTACACACGCGCTTGTTGTAAAAGAGCGAGTTGGGGGAGATCTCCCAACTGGAGGAGGGTTCCATCAGTTTCGGGAGGGTGGCCTGAAGCGCCGCGAAACTTTCTAAGAGACGTCTGGTCTGCTACTCCAACCCTAGCTCCCTTTTCCACTTCCTCCCGAGCAGGTAGAGGATCAAGTACGTCACGAAAGCCGTGGCTATCACGATTCCGGTGATCAGGAGCTTGATCCGCATCGCTCCACTCATTAAGTTAAAGTTGATAACCTTTTCTACGCTGGCCGCCGAGAGGTCGATAGAACGATGTCCGAGCGCAGCAGTAAGAGAGAGAGGATAGAGAGGCTCTACGGTGAGTACTGGAGCCCCAAACTCGTCACAACAACCTACATGCTAGTCTATCTCACAGAGGGTGCAGTAAGAAGCCTGGGGATCTTTCTTCCCTTCTACCTATCTGACAAGTTCGGCCTCCGGCCTCTCGACATCGGCTTCTTTCTGGCCACGGTCTACATCGCCTGGCACTTCAAGTTCATCATTGGCCTGATAATGGACCTGACCCCTTCGGTGCGGGGATGGAGGCGTAGGATCTACCTGATGACTGGCAACGTCATGAGAATGCTAGGATTTGTGCTGCTGGCTAGGGCAACTGACCCGTGGAGGGAGGCTTTTCCTGCTGCGCTGCTGACGTTTTCTGGAGATGCCCTCCTCGACATAGCGGCCGACGCTCTCTTGCTGGACGTCACGCCTCCCGACTACCACGGCATGGGCTTCGGCTTCGGGTGGGGAGGTAGGGCTGTTGGCTACTCTCTCTCGGCGATCTTCGTAACGTGGGCCGTGTCGCAGTTCGGCTGGGATAGAGCGATTTCTCTCATGGCTCTCTATACAATACCAGCATTCGCTATGGCAGCGGTTAGAGAGCCGCCGCTGACCGAGGAGAGAAAGATAAACAAGAGAGTCCTCGCGCTGACGTTCACCGATCCCAGACTGCTCTCGGCAGTTATATTCGCCATATTCGGGGCCTCAATCTACTCCTTCGATCCGAACAGGGGTATCTTCTCTCTAATAATCAGCGAGCTGTCTGGAGTGAGCCTGAGGAGAGGAGGGCTGGCGTCAGTTGCCTTCGGCATGGCGGTCGCAGTCGGGTCGCCCATAACTGGGATGCTGGCAGATAGGATCGGTCACAAGAAGGCCTACTACATATCCTTGGCTGGCTCAGCGATATCGCTGGCAGCGATGAGCCTGCTAACGCCCGGGACAGCCTGGCTGATCTTCCCGCTGTCCTTCGCGCTAGGGTTCTTTGAGGGCTTCAACTTCACCACTTGGGAGACGGTTCTAGGAGACCTCTGCCCGCCTGAGTTCCCATCCTTCCTATTCCAGTACTTCATGTCAATGCTGCACGTCTCGGCCTACCTCACGGCGGTCTTCGTCGGGTGGGGCGTGAGCGCCCTCGGCCCCAGGCTGACGGTTCTCCTGTCGGCGCTGTACATCTCCATCGGCTTCATCCCCGCGTACTTCGTTAAGCCTCTGGTGACTGGGAAGGCCGAGGAGATCTGACCACCTCCCTCCTATTTCCAAAGATGCGATAACATTCGAACCTAATCTAGAGCCTTTATTTACCTCAAAATTCTAGATACTCGAGGGAAAAATGCCCAGAAAGCTGTTGTTCCTGCTTGCGTTCTTGATATTGGCGGGGCTAGCCGGGTCTGTGATTACGGGGCTCTTCACACCCGTAGTCCGACTCACCCCGCCGCTCTCGAGGGGCCTTGCTGGGGGAGAGGTACCGGCATTCATGGCAGAAGAGGCTCTGAAATCTGGACTGCCCGCGCCAGCCACAACCACTCCTCCCAAGGCCGGGGAGTGGGAGGCTCAGCCAGCCGAGGTCACCGCGCTAGGTGGACAGATGCCCCCAGAGGTCTCGCCTAGAAGGGCTCTGATAATCAACGTGGGCCTCAGGATCGAGGTCCCAGAGGGCACCGTAATGCAGAAGGCTTCCCTAGCTCACCAGGTCGCGACGAGGCACGGCGGCTGGGTAGAGTATTCCTACGTCTCAGAGAGCGGCGCCACGATCTCCCTCAGGATACCCGTGCCCGAGCTGGAGGCCGCCCTGTCTGAGCTGAGGCAGTTGGGCACGGTGAAGTACGAGAGCAGGAGCGCGTCCGACGTGACGGACCAGCTAGTTGACCTAGACGCGAGGCTCAGGAACGCAAGAGAGGAAGAGCAGAGGCTCTTGGAGATTCTCCAGAGAGCAAACACGGTCGACGAGATACTGATGGTCGAGGACAGGCTGTCGGCGGTTAGGGAGAGGATAGAGAGACTAGAGGCGATGAAGAAGAGCCTAGAGGAGCAGGTAGATTACGCCACAGTCTCTGTAGAGATAGTCACGCCTCCGGAAGAGCCTGAGGAGCCCTGGCTGCCGGAGTTCAGCCTAAGGGAGCTCGTGAGGAGGATCGTCTACGCGCTGATAATAGCGATCGAGGTCATACTAGTGGGATCGGCTCTGCTTGCCCCGCTGGTTGTCGTTGGGTGGGTGGGGCTCGCCGTCTACAGGAAGATCAAGGCCCCTCCCGCTCCTCAGACCACTCCTCCCTCCTGATACCTCCCTTCCTTTTTCGAGAGCCTCAGGCTCTCGCTCAACTTCGCTCTGAGGTCGAGTTCCCTCTTAACCAAGGGGTAGAGTTCGCTCAGGAGCTTCAAAGCCTCTCCTTCCTCGAGCCCTACCATCCTTAGGACGGCCACGTCAAGCCTCAGCCGCTCTTCGGTCCCTATCTGCTGGGGGAGGGGTGGGAGCACGGCGTCCTTCATGCTGAGCAGGACCTCGGCCGCTCTCTCGGCGTCGCTTCCAAGAGCGTAGGGGTCTGGCGTCGGAATGGACTTGTAGTCGTCTAGGAGGAACCTCAGCCAGCTGGGGCCGATCTCCCTTCCAGCCATCAGGAGGTAGGTCAGGAAGATCGTGGAGTTGTACCAAGCCGCGAGGGCCGCGTCGAACGTCGGGTCTCCGCACTCCACTAGGTAGAAGTTCTTCGTGGCCGACACTGGGACTGGAGAGTAGAGGGCGAGGCTCCCCCTCCTCGAGGGGTCGAGCTTGTCCAGCAGGAAGAGCCTGGAGAATGGGGACTTGGACTCCACCTGCCTCCTTACGTGAGCCCACCAGCTAGGGCCGAAAGACCTGATGGCGGGGACAGCAGCCCCGCTGGCCTCCCCCCATCTCACGTACCTCCTCACGCCCTCGGGGACGCCGCTCAGATCGTCTGGGAGCGCAAGGAGGACGTGCTCAGGCCACGCCACGATCCTCCAGCGGTGGACCTCTGGCTTCCTGAAAGCGGGGACCAAGTACTCGGCGGGTATGAAGGCCTCCTCGCCTGTAGAGCGGTTCATGATGTGGAGGCCGTCCTCCTCGACCAGAGTGACCGCCCAGTACCTGTTGGGCAGCAGGAAGAAGTCCGGGCCGTACATCTCGACGCCCCTTATTGCCCTGCACGGCGGACCTGGCCTGAGGGCCCCGCTCTCCAGCCCCTCTAGGAGCAGGGGGACGAGCAGGTCCTTTGCGGGGTGTCTTCGGATTGCCGCCAGGAAGCTGGGGAACGCTCGAGCCTCTAACTTCAGCCTCTCCGTCGGCAGCGTCTTCTTACCTATCACCCTCTCGGCCTCCTGCACTATGTCCCCCGACTCCAGCCGAACGTGTTCCACTCCGGAGACCCCCAGGCCTCTCGACGCTATCAGCACGACCTCCTTGAATCCACTGCCGTCGGAGGCAGAGTGCCAAGGCCCCTCCACGACCGCGACGTGGTCAAACCTCTCCTTCAGCATCTGAACTACTCCCTTCCCGTACAGCGTGTAGAACGTCGAGGCCGGCAGCACGCTCGTCAGGACGCCCTCCTCCTTGAGGACTGCCTCTGAGAGCCCCAGAGCGAAGGCTTGAAGCGAAGGTTGACCCCTGATCTCCGGGGGGAGACCCAGCTCAGATGCTAGGTTGAGCAGGAACTCTCTGTAACCCTTCTCCAGCAGCTCCCACCTGGTGAACGGCGGGTTCGTCAGGATGGCGTCGACGCTCCTAGTCTCTCCTGAGAGCTGTATGAAGCTGTCCCCCACCCTAACGTCCAGAGGTTCATCCTCTCCCCTCAGAGCGGTCAACGCGGAGGCGTAGCACGCGAGGGCCGCCTCCGGTACGATCTCGCTGGCCAGCACTCTCTTTGGAGTGATCCCTCTCAGGGCGGCCTCCCAGATCGTTACCCCCGCGCCGGCAAAGGGATCGGAGATCTCGACGCTCCTCGACCTGAGGAGCCTCTTGGCGACTCCGGCCATCATCCTCGCCACGGGGCGAACGGTGTAGTAGGCTGCCAGCCTCTTCCTGAGAGATCCGAGCTTCGGAGCTAGGCTATCCTGTATGGCCCTGGCCAACCGCATTGCGCCGTGCCTCGACAGCCCCCTCGCCCTCCTGACGGCCTCATTCAGCAGGTCTTCCCCCAGCTCCTCCACTTCGATGCCCTGGAGACCCTCGGGCTGCTCGAACTGCTCCGCGGACTCGTAGCCCTTCCAGAACGCTATAAGGGCGAGGGAGTCCACGGCCTCTTCTCTGAGGCCGGGCCGGCGCATCAAGAGGCTACAGACCCACGAGAAAAATAAGTGGTAGGGTGTCAGAACAGGATCCCCTGGATCACGATCCCCAGCGTCATCAGGAAGGGGATCATCAGGGCTGCCTGTATGTTGGCCGCCATGTGGGGGATGAGCCTCTCAAGATCGTCGGGGTACTTCATCGCTCCCTTGACTGCCTTGGATGCTGGTAGAGCGGCCAGCAGGCCCAGAAGAGCTCCCTCAGGAAGCACACCAGACAGCGTAAGCGCGATCATGCTGGTGAATGCTAGGACGTAGCAGGCTGCCAAGATCTTCGCTGAAGCCAGCTTTCCGAGGACTATGGGCAGGGTCCTCCTCCCACCTCTCGCGTCAGCCTCGACGTCGGGGAACTCATTTAGCAGCAGCAAGTTGGCGGTTCCAAGTCCGATGGGCACTCCGGCCAGGAAGGCGTGCAGCCCTAGTCTCCCAGTCTGAACGTAGTACGCTCCAAGCACCATGAGCGGCCCAAAGTTGAGACCCGTTGCGAACTCTCCCACCAAGTACCTAGTTAGCAGGGGCGTGTAGGTGTAGAGCGTGAGGGCTCCTATCGCGCCGATCACCAGCGCCCAAGGGCCCACGACGAGAGCTAGGTAGGCTCCAATCGCCATGCCAGCAATCATGGAAGCAACGCCCAGCGCGTAGACGGATCTGGGCTCCAAAAGCCCAGCTGGGAGGAGACCGCTGCCTCCCGAGAACGGTGTCCTCCTCGTGTAGAGGTCAATTCCCCTGACGTAGTCGAAGTAGTCATTGAGCACGTTGGTGGCGACGTGCAGGAGAGTGGCTCCCAGCAGAGTCAGGGCGAAGAGTTGCACGCTGAAGTATCCCTCCATCCACGCCAGCGCGGTGCCGAACGCCACGATGTCTGGGGTCAAAAGGAGGAATGGAGCCCTAAGTTCTGCGAACCACAGCTTTAGCCTCATGAGCCGACCTCACCTCTGAGGCCGGGGACCTCGCTGAGTTGTCCCTAAAAGCTTCTGCATCCTCAGGCAGACACCATTCACCTTGTCCTTGTCGACGGCATATACCCTGAACTTCCCAAGCCTCTTCTCTCGGACCAGCCCCGCTATCTTCAGCTCTGACAGGTGATGAGACACGAGAGACTGGTGTTTTCCGGTCAACTTTGCTATTGCAGACACCGGCAGCGGGGCTTGACTTATGAGCGCGAGGATCTCCAGCTTGGACTCAGATGAGAGCATCTTCAGTAATCGAGATACCTCGTAGACCTCCTCATCGTCCGGCAGCGATATCTCCTCCGGCAGCTCGATGCAGTCCTTCAGGAGGTTTGAGCACTCAGCACCCAGAACCTCTTCGAGCTCTCTCTCTGAGAGCACCGCTCTGGGCATCGTCTGATGTGAAGCGTTTGTTCTTTTTACATAAAATGATATGTTCACCTAGAGAGCTTCTAGGAGACCTAGCCTACTCTCAGATCAGAAGGGAGTTAATCACTCGTAGTGGGAACTCGGGTTATGACAACAGGGCCTGGAAAGAGCCCCTTAGACCACAACTTGGCCAGAAGGCCGTGATAATCCGGGGAGTGGGCGACGAGCCTGCTCCCGATGAGCGCGACGTACTCCCCACCGTAGGATCTCTTCAGCCTCTCCATATTTTGGCTGACCCAGTTCCAAGATTCTGAGATCAGCCTCACATCTTTAGAAGCCCCAAGGGCCATCGAGACATCTTCCACTCGGGCCATATAAGCCGGGCTCCGCGGACGTAATACCCGGGTAACTCACACCGGAGGCTTGACCCTCACGACGCTGTCTGGGTTCACGGTTAGGTACCCGTCTGATCCCAAGTATAAGAGGGGCCTTACACTGCCCAAGTCCACTCTGCTGTCGGGGGAGAGGGCGCGAGGCTTGGCCGTGACGGAAAGGACCTGACCCACGAACCACGTGTGGTCTCCGTAGGTTCTGTGGTCGATGAGCTTGCACTCCAACGCCACGTAGGAATCCTCCACTATGGGCACTCCGTTCGGCCCTTTGACGATTGATACTCCAGCCAACTCGAGCTTATCTCTCCTCCTCGCCATGGAGATCCTACCACACGCGTGGACAGAGTGAGCCAGCTCGTACGGCAGGAAGTTCACGCCGAAGACCCCAGCATCTCTAACGGAATCGTGCGAGTACCTGGCAGGGCTTATGGATACCCCGTAGAGGGGTGGGTCGAAGGATATGGGACAGTGCCAGGTGGCAGCCATGGCGTTTGGTCGACCTGACGAGTCTTCAGAAGTTATCAGAGCGACGATTCTCGGATTGACGGCCAAGAAGAAGTCTCGAGTCTGGACCCTGACCCTCAAGGAACCACCCGGACTGCAGCCCGGCAATAGGTTAAATGGTGCGCGTGTAGCTCACACGACGTGCTCACCATAGTTGTGGAGCCCGACGTGAGGGAAATTGGGGCATTCCTAGCCACCTGCGTGGTTGCGGGTGCCTCGGTCAGGGATGACTGGCCTGGCCTCTCCGACCTGATAGCCGAGCTAGAGGAGAAGGTGAGGAGGGAGCACACGCTCGAGGGTCTCAAAGAGCACCCGATCGTGCGGGCCTACAGGGACTTCTTCTGGAGAATTGGGATAGACCCGACTAAGACCAGACCCTCAGCCGAGGCGCTCGTAAGGAGGATACTCTCTGGCAGAGGGCTCCCCAGGATAAACAACGTTGTGGACGCGGGAAACATAGCCAGCGTCGAGACCCTAGTGCCTATAGGGCTCTATGACTTCGACAGGCTCAAGGGGACGCTCAGGCTGAGGCTCGCTGAGGAGGGGGAGGAGTTCCACCCGATAGGCGGACGCCCTCACGAGCTCTCGGGGGGGGTGCCCGTTCTAGCCGATGACGAGGGGGTAATCCACCTGTTCCCGCACAGGGATTCCGTGAGAACCATGATAAGGCCAGACACGTCCAGAGTGCTCGCGGTCGCATGCGGGGTTCCTCGTGTCGATGAGGGCCTCGTTGTCAGGGCGGCCAGGAGGACGGCGGAGTTAATTGCAGAGTTTGCTGGAGCGAGTACGGCTGAAGGCCCCAAACTTCACGGTGTAGGCTGAGGATTACTGTAACGTTATAACATTCCACGGGCCGACTCGCGGGGGTGAAGTCTCTGTCCATATCCGAAGAACTCCAGAGCCTGATAAAGGAAATGAGGAGGAGGATTCCTGACCTGATGTACTTGGCCGTGATAAGCGCCGACGGTCTCGTTATCGTAGCCGACCTCCCCCCTGAAGTCGATGAGGATCTATTTGCAGCGACTCAGGCAGCTCTGATCAGCGTGAGCGAGAGAGTGGTCGGAGAGGTCGAAATTGGGCCTCTGAATGAGATCGTAGTCTCCGGGGATAAGGGGAGAGTCGTGGCCATGCAGGCCGGACCAGAGGCGATTCTAGTCTCGGTAGTCCCTGAAGAAGTCAAGCTAGGGCTTCTCTTGGTGGAAATGAGGAGGATGGCTAAGGAGATAGCCAAAAGATTCTGAGGTGTAGCGTGGAATGGCCAGGGAGTTCCCCACGAAACTGCTAGAGTACGATGAGGAAGGAAGGCTCTTGCTCTTGGGCAGGCCTGTCATCCTAATAGGGAAGGATACCGTGGCTGAGCTTCAGCACTCGGTCGAGACCGTCCTAGGCGAGAGGACGGCGAGACTCGCATTCTATCACGCGGGCCTGAGCCTCGGCAGAGGTCTGTCCCAGAGGTACTCTGACATCGAGGATCACGAGACGGCTCTGAAGGAGATGATCGGGTGGGCCTCTCTAGCTGGCTGGGCCTCCAAGATGGAGGTTGTGAGGTTCACAGAGTCTCCCCCGGGAGCCATCGTGAGAGCCTGGGGAACATACGCGGAGAATTACCCCACCAAGTCTAGGGAGGGGGTCTGTCACCTAGTCTCCGGCCTGTTGGCTGGATTCCTGTCAGGCAGGCTGGGCCAGAGGCTGTTGGCCAGGGAGACAGCCTGCTTGGCCAAAGGCGACTCCTACTGTGAATTTGTGATCTCTGGGCGGTAGGCGCGGGCAGAGCTTTTTTACCGCGCCTTGTTTTGATCAACTTAGCAGGGGGCGCTAGAGCTTGTCTCAGGGCCGACTCGGCTTGGACGTGCTCTGCCTATCCATCGCTGCGGTACTGCTCGTCATCAGCCCGGTTGTAGGCGTTGTGAGGCTGACTGAATCAGCGATGCCCGAAATACCCTCTACAGAACCTGGACTAGCAGCGACCCTCACCGCCGTGGTTTGGATAGCCGCGCTGTTAGTCCTCACTCTGGCCACGCTTAGGAATGCTCGGGTGATCTACCAGACGAGGGCTGGAGGGAAAAACTCAGTCCTGAACATGCTTCTTGCCCTCGTTCTAGTCTTCCTCATTCTGAGGCTCTTCAGGCGCGACGGGGGAATCCTCGAGATTAAGCCGACCGGAGTGGTTTTCAACCCTCCAGACTGGCTCCCCAGGTTTGGAGGCCCTGGGCTGCCCGAGTCCCCGGCGGGCGGCCCGACTCACTTGGGTGGGTCGGCCCTGATCCTCATACTCGCCGCGGGGCTAGCCGTGCTCATAGCCTCTCTGAGCCTTCTGATTAGCCCGGGAATTTCAATATTCCCTGGGCTAGGGAAGTGGGCGCTGAAGGAAACCGAGGCTCCGCAGAAGAGCGAGGTCCCTCCAGTCCGCCCTCTAAGGCGCTGGGAGGGAATAAGGCTGGAAGTAATAGAGTCCTACAGAACAGCCGTCAACGCGATCGCCTCCAGAGGTGTACCCTTGAAGCCTCACTGGACGCACACAGAACACCTCTCTATCGTGAAGAGGTCGGGGATGCCGGAGGCCAAGCCGCTCAGCCGTTTGACACAGCTATTCGAGGTCGCCAGGTACAGCAAGCGACCTCTGAGCGGTGACGCCGCCGAAGAGGCGAGAAGGCTAAGCGAAGAGGTGAGGAGGCGTGTCGAGGAGTAGAGTGATAGCGGTCGCCGCCATCGTAGCCCTGCTGGTCGCTGCAACGATTCCACCGCATTACATAGTTAGGTGGGCCTCTCTCTTCCTGCTCTCAGGCTGGCTCGTCGTGTCAGCAGTCACCGCACTCCCGCCGGGGAGGGGGAGGGTACAGGTAGAGCCCCCTACTCCTAAGAACAGGCTCAGGGTTCTCTCAAGCGTGGTCAAGTCGGCGCTGGAGGGATCTGAGCACTCGAGGGAGATCTTGATTAGAGAGGTTCTTGAGCTGGCCAGGGAGGCTGGCGTGCCTAGGGAGGATGTGCGGGATATGGAGTCCCTCCTCAGGTCCGAGAGGTTTGACGAAGCACTTGAGGAGTGCCTCGATCGAATTGAGAGGGTGACGAGAGTTGGAGGTTGACCACGTCAAGAGGAACGTCGAGTCCGTTCTTGACGCGGTTTCGAAGGTCATCGTTGGGAAGAGAGAAGTCCTAGAACTCATGCTGGCAAGCGCGCTCGCTTCCGGCCACGTGCTCATAGAGGACGTTCCAGGTCTCGCTAAGACCATGATGGCAAAGTCCATGGCCGCTGCGATGCGGCTGAAGTTCTCGAGGATCCAGTTCACGCCAGACCTCCTCCCTGCCGACATAACGGGCACCTACGTGTACGATCAGAGGACGGGTGAGTTCAAGCTCAGGAGGGGCCCCATCTTTGCAAACCTCATCCTGGCTGATGAGATAAACAGGGCACCCCCAAAGACCCAGTCGGCGCTCCTCGAGGCCATGCAGGAGATGCAGGTTACCATAGAGGGGGAGACCCACAGGCTGGAGAGGCCCTTCTTGGTGATAGCGACTCAGAACCCCATTGAGTTTGAGGGGACTTATCCCCTCCCAGCCGCTCAGGTGGACCGATTCCTCGTCAGGCTCAGGATCGGCTACCCGACGGAGGACGAGGAAGTCGAGATTCTCCGCATGAGGATGGAGAGGATGACCGACGATTTTCACATGGACCCAGTCATCGGGAAGAGGGACTTCATCGAGATGCAGGAAGCGGTGGAGCGAGTCTACGTGGACGAGTCCGTCCTACGGTACATGGCTCAGATAGCGAGGAAGACCAGGGAGCTAGCCGAGATAGAGCTCGGAGCCAGCCCCAGGGGCAGCCTGGCACTCTTCAAGCTCAGCAGGGCCTTGGCTGCCATGAGGGGAAGGGACTACGTGACTCCGGATGACGTCAAAGCCGTGGCAGTCCCAGCCCTAGCTCACAGGATAATCCTCAGGAGGGAGCTCTGGTACACGAGGATCACACCCGAGTCGGTGGTCGAGAGGGTGCTGGAGCAGGTGGAGGTTCCAAAGTTTGAGTGAAGGAGTCAAGGCCGTCACGGGGTCTGCGCTGGGCCCGCTGCTTCTCGTTCCCCTTCTGCTAATCCTCACCGCAGTAATCACAATGAGGTGGTACATTCTTGCGGCGGCAGCCCCTCCGTTAGTAATCTTGGCAATGGCCTCCATGATGGCTGGTGTGAGGAGGGTTCGAGCCCAGAGGGTCCTTGACAGAGACATCGTGGCGGAGGGAGAGGAGGTGAACGTCAGCCTCAACCTCTCTTTTGACGGCCCGACGCTGGTGGCGGTTGAAGACGACTCGCCAGAGAATATGGAGGTTGTTCAAGAATCGCCCAAGGTCTTGCTGGGCACCTCTGGGAGCAGGGAGCTGAAGTACAGGATTGAGACCAGGAGGGGGTTCTGGAAGTTCAGGGGAGTTAAGCTCACATTCAGAGACGCGTTGGGGATTTTTGGCAGGGAGATCTTCGTGGCGCTTCCCTCTTACCTCTCGGTCATGCCCTCTCTCGCCTACGCTGGCGGGTTGAGGTCCGAGGCTAAGGGCGCGAGACCGCTCCTCGGAAGGTCGCCATCCGGTTCGCCGGGAATTGGGACAGAGTTCTACTCACTGAGGGACTACCTTCCTAGTGATCCGATGAGGTTCATAAACTGGAAGGCTTCTGCAAGGCTCGCTAAGCTCGTCTCAAATGAGTTTGAGGCTGAGAAGGCAGCAGACCTTATGCTGATAGTTGACTCGACGCTCCCCACTGGGATTGGGGGGAGGGAGACCCTGCTCGATGTGGAGGCTAGAGTGGCCATAGCGCTGGCTGACGAGGCTCTTAAGGCAGGGCTGAGAGTTGGACTCGCCAGCGTCGGAGGACCCGGAGTCTGGGTTGGACCTGACTGGGGCACGAGGCAGCTGGTCAAGCTCGGCAGGGCCTTGGCCGTCCTGTACCCTTCTGGCGCGGCAGACGTGGCGCCAGCCGTAGCAGAGTCCCTCAGGGCCCACCTTGGGCCCCGCTGCCACATAGCGGTAATCACACCTCTAGCAGATGTGGCGTGGATCGACGCCGTCGCGAGGCTCAGCGCGGCCGGCAGAAAGGTCACGGTGATATCACCATCTCCGTACCTGTTCGAGGGGTACGAGGAGGAAGATCGGGCCCAGAGGATAGCCCTGAGAATTCTTGAAACCAGGAGAAAACTTCTGATGCAGAGGCTCAAGCCTTACGCAACGGTTGTCGACTGGGACCCAAGAACCGAGCTGGGAATGATCTGGAGGAGGGTTAGAATTGGTGCCTAGGCATCGTTTCGTCTCGGCAGCCTGCGCCATACTCTTAGGGATGCTCTGCTGGCTCCAGAATTCATCACCAGCTCTCCTAATCCCTCCTGCGGCAGCAGCCGCGGCGGCGATCCTCGGCTCGGTTGGGTGGTTCTCGGTGCTGGCTAGCGTATCTTGGACTGTCGTGGTTCTGCTCACTCAGGGGACCGAGTCCGCGATCTTGATGTCCTGGGCCGGCGCCTCCCTCACGGCATTCGGACTCGCCTCATTGGATGCTGGAGAGGCGGGCTTCCGGTTGATTGGAACCTCTCACTGGGTCTTCGCTTTGGCCTTCGAGCTGGGCGCGGCCCTGTTCATCCCATGGTGTGTGATGCTAGCAGCCACCTGGATGGGCCTCCGGCTCTGGCTCACGCCCTTGGTGGCGGTGGCTGTCGTGCTGATAATCCTGGCCCTCAAGAACCTCCCTGGGGTGTCACGCCCACGACCTCAACGATGACCACGCGTCCGCTCGGCGTCCACTTCTCGTAGACTATCCGGAAGTACGGAGACGATCTGAACTTCTCCTCGCAGACCTCGACTCCGAACCTGTAGTTGTTGAGGCGTGATATCATGTTTCCGTAGGAGATCATCATGTCAGAGTAGTAGATGTGGGTCAGGCCGTACCTCTGGGCTATGGACCACGCGAGGGCCGCATCGCAGGTCGAGTACATGCGGTACAGGTCGTCTTGAACCTGCCCCGGCGCCTTGATGTAAGGGTAATCCACGTTCCTCAGCGGGAAGGCTCCCCCTAGTAGCGCCCTCCCTCCGCAAACTCCAGCGAACATCTGCGCCCTGTAGTAGTCGGCGCTAATCCTCGCCCACTCCCCGGTGTTCTCTCTGAACCACACCGCGGCCTCGTACTCGCCCATCGTCATGCCTGCGTTCGTGAGCTTGCCGCCGAGGTCGTAGGTTGCTATGTCGACGCCGGCGCCAATCAGTATGAGCCCGAGAGCGATGAGCCTCCTGCGCCTGGACATCTTGGAGAGACCCCAGAATAGCGCCGCGGCGGCCGCGATGGAAAGCGGCTGAGCGAGGAACGGGAAGAACCTGTACCCCTCCAGCGGCTTCGCCAGGGTCGACCAGCTGAGGTGTATCATCCCGAGGGCGTTGAGAATGGCCTCGTTCTCCGCTTCGATCGCGTTGGGCACGATCCACAGGAGCAGTGGTAGGTGTTCCCTCCACCTCTCCAAGAGCAGGAGCACGCCCGCAATGCCGATGACGGCGGCGAAGGGACCGTACATCGCGATCTGCTGCTCCGGGGGCAGGAGCCCGCTAGAAGTGGTCAGGGCCTTGATCCACCACCAGTACAGGTTCCTGGGGAGCCACCAGGGTGCCGCGACTAGCTGAGATATCCCGAAGGCGGTCAGGAAGTCGATGAAGATCCTCTTCTCTGCTCTGCCCTGAAGGTAGAGGCCCAGGCTGAAGACAAGCAGGTCCAGGGCCTCTAGGAAGTAGGAGAGGTGGATCAGGAAGTTCAGGCCCATGAGCCCCCCTACCAAAATCACGTTCCTCCAGCTGGGGGACGAGGCGTGGCGGAGCCAGATGGCCATCAGCAGGGGTATCATGAACATCGTGAAGGACTGAGGGTCGGCTATGCCTGTGAAGTAGACGAAGTTGGGCGTTAGGGCCAGCAGCAACGTCGCGGAGGCGCCGACCCACTCGTCGTACAGCTCTCTGCCGAGGAGGTAGAGCGACAGGGGGGATAGAGCCTCCACGAACGGCACGAGCCTGGTAACGACGGTGGGGATGTCTAGCCCAGATACCTTGGCCGCCAAAGCGAGCAAGAAGGGGGAGCCCGGCGGGTACCACATGGGGACATAGCCGTACGGCAGGTACCTGATGTCCGGCTCCGGCAGACGCCAGTGGTCTAGGATGTACTGGGCCATGCAGATCCTGTACCAAACGTCGGCCATGAAGGCGGGTAGGTGCGGATCGACCTCCAGCTTGGGGACGAGCCTAAGGGCCACTCCAACAGCGTAAACGGCTCCGAGGAATGCGATCTCTTTCCAAGACAGCGAGAGTAGTCCTCGCCTACCTCCGTTCTCGCTCATCTAGCTACCGGACGCGCGAGATCAGAGCCACTTGATATACCTTATCGGAGAGCACAGACGCCGGAATAATAAGTGTACAACGATCTGACCTGAGTCGGTGGGATCCTGCCTAGGAAGGTCGTGCTAGATGTGGACACGGGAGTTGACGACGCCGTTGCCATAATGCTGGCACTCAAGTCTCCTGAGCTGGAGGTCCTCGGCATAACCACCGTCGCTGGAAACGTCGATGTGGAGAAGGCCACTAGGAACACTCTCTACGTGCTGGAGGTCCTCGGCAGGCCAGACGTGCCCGTGGCGCCCGGGGCCTCAAAGCCCATAACGCCGGGCGGCTGGAGCATAGGAGAGAGGATTCACGGAGCCGGAGGACTCGGCGGAGTTGAGGTTCCTGAGGTGCGAGCGAAGCCTCTCGCCACTCACGCGGTGGACTTCATCAGGGAGGTCGTCAAGTCAGAGGGGCCGGGCAGCGTCACGCTCATCACGACGGCACCTATGACCAACGTGGCGCTTGCCCTGCTTCTGGAGCCAGATCTCGCCCAGAGGCTTCAGGCGATAGTCTCTATGGGAGGCGCTTTCTGCACGAGCAGGCTCGGAACAGGTAACAGCGCCCCCAGGGGGGAGTTCAACGTGTGGTTCGACCCGCTGGCGGCCAAGATAGTCTACAACTCGGGGGCCGAGGTCTACGCGGTCGGCCTAGACGTCACGACCAGGAGGGACGCGTCGATCTCCCCAGAGCTCTATGAGAAGCTTCGAGAATCAAAGACCAAGGAGGGGAAGCTCATGCACGAGATACTGGGGGTTTACCTGCGTGAGTTAGGCTACGCTCCGATGCATGATCCCATGGCCGTCGCCGTCGCGGTGGAGCCGAGCCTGTTCAGATTCGAGAGACTTCCTGTAGATGTTGAGGTCTGGGGAGAGCTAACCAGGGGCGAGACAGTCGCTGACTTCAGGGACTACGACTCTGAGGTTCCGAGGGGCAAGCCAAACGTAAACGTCTGCGTGGATGTGGATGGGCCTGGATTCCTGGGGCTCCTGCTGGGGAGAGTCGCTGAAATCGAGGTGGGGTGAGGTGAAAGTGGGAGACTTACTGTCCACCTGCGGCGCGATAAACTCGGACATAAACCTGTTCGTGAAGAGGTTTCCCGAGGCGGGCGAGGAGGTGAGGGTCCTCGACATAACTAGGGTTCCCGGAGGGACCGCGGCCAACGTAGCGGTCGCCGCCGCCAGGCTGCTCGGCCCAGGCAAGGTCGCCTTCCTCGGGGCCCTGGGGGATGACGACATCGGGAGAACGCAGATCGAGATCCTGAGGTCCGAGGGCATATTGGCTGACGCCATACGAATCGTAGAGGGAGAGGAATCGGGGCAGGCGTACATCGTCATCGAGGAGAGTGGGCAGAACGTGATACACACCTACTTCGGGGCCAACTTGAAGGTCGACCCGGACTACATAACGTCGGAGCAGGCTAGGCGGGTCGTGGAGAGGTCGAGGGTCGTCGTGATAATGGACCCGCCGCTAGAGGCTGCAGAGACCCTGGCCTCCCTGGCCAAAGAGGCCGGCGCGACGGTCATCTGGGACCCCGGGGTCTACGTGGAGGAGGGGTTAGACAGGCTGAGGGGCGCCATGAAGGATGTGGACTACTTCATCCTGAATGAGATCGAGACTAGGAACCTGCTGGGCTCTGCTGAGCCTGGCAGAGTGGCAGAGATGATGAGGGAGATCTCGCCAGGCTCCAAGTTCATAATAAAGCTGGGAGCCAAGGGCTCCAGAATAGTCGACTCAGACACGGGAGAATCTGTCTTCGTCAGCGGAGTGCCCCTGGAGAAGCTAGGTATGAGCGTGGTCAACACAGTAGGCTGCGGCGACGCTTTCATCGGAGCCTTTGCCTCCTACAAGTACCTTGGATTCGACGATGTAGACGCGCTTGTGAGGGCCAACGTCGCGGGGGCTTTCAAGGCCACGAGACCGGAGACTAGGGG
>CBEVRO010000022.1:0-17504 GCA_965552295.1 uncultured archaeon
TCCTGCTCTACGGGCCTCCGGGCTGCGGCAAGACGCTCCTGGCGAAGGCAGTCGCTACGGAGAGCGAGGCCAACTTCATCAGCGTGAAGGGTCCGGAGCTGCTGAGCAAGTGGGTTGGAGAGAGCGAGAAGGCCGTCAGGGAGGTGTTCAGGAAGGCTAGGCAGGCCGCGCCGTGCGTCATATTCTTCGACGAGATAGACGCGCTTGCTCCAGCCAGGGGATCGGGCATAGGAGATAGCAGGGTGACGGAGAGGGTGATCAGTCAGCTGCTTACAGAGCTGGACGGAATCGAGGAGCTGAAGGATGTCGTAGTCGTGGCGGCAACCAACAGGCCTGACCTGCTGGACCCCGCCCTGCTAAGGCCGGGCAGGTTCGACAGGCTGATCTACGTACCCTCGCCGGATGAGAAGGCCAGGCTGGAGATACTCAAGATACACACGAGGGGCAAGCCTCTGGCCGAGGACGTCGATTTGGATGAGATCGCGAAGAAGACTGAGGGCTACACGGGCGCTGACCTAGAGGCCCTCTGCGACACGGCTGCCCTGCTGGCGATAAGAGAGCTCGTGGAGAGGTATCCAGACCCGGAGGAGGCAAAGAAGCATGTAGACGAGCTGAAGATAACGAAGAGGCACTTCGAGGAGGCCATGAAGAAGGTAAGGCCGATGTCAACGGCGGAGATGGAGAGATACCGGAAGATAGCGGAGGAGTTTGCCAGGAGGACTGGGGCGGTTCTGGGTGGGCCAGAGGAGAGGGGCGCCCCGTCGATCTATGGGTAGGGGGTAGTAGGCAGTCGCACTGCTCCCCCTGCTGGCAGAGCTGGGCTGAGCGGAGACCGCAGGACAATTAAGTTCCCTCGTAAGATGCTTGCAGATGAGTGAGTCTAGGTGAGACACAGACACAGGTGGAGAGGCTCAAGGCCTCGCGGCTTTCTGCGCTTTCCGCAAGGCTGGAGGGTATACTGGACCCCGCCTCCCGTGGGCCCTCTCCCATCTTACACTCCCTGGACTGGCGTTTCGACGAGCTGGTGGATCCTGAAGCCGTATAGTAGAGAGCTCCCTCAAAGGCCCATCCAAATCTCGCCAAGTCAGCAGAAGGAGATCTCCTACTCCAAAGTCGAGCGAATATTCGCGCTTCTCCCGAAGATGAACTGCGGACTCTGCGGGTTCCCCAGCTGCAGAGCTTGCGCTCAAGCGATAGCTTCTGGACGCGCACCGCCGGACGCGTGCAGGGTCGCCGGTCCGGTGCTGGCTCCCGAGATAGAGAAGATACTGAGGGAGAGCTAGAGCGACCCATGAGCATCTCGGCGCGATTGCCAGAGGCCCTATTGTGAGTGAAAACAGACGCTGCAGATATTATCTTCCCGCCTCCCTCCTCTTGTGTGTTGGATATGTCGGGACAAGAGTTCAATCTGCTGGTAACGACTCCCCGGAACATGGAGATGGCTGCTATCCACGAGATAGAAGCGGCCCTCAGAGATCTCGGGGACTCGAACCCAGAAGCCTGGCCCAGCACGGTGAAGGGAGTGATATTCGTCAGGACCGGCCTGAGCAGGTCTGAGGTGATAGAGGGCCTCCGAAGAATGGCCAAAGAGAGGCCATTCAACTTAGTGAACGTGAAGAGGGTTATTCCGGTCGACGAGGTCGTGGAGACGGACATCGAGAAGATGGTAGAGGCCGCTAGGCGTCTCGTTGACAGGATAGGAGAAAAGGAGACCTTCCGGGTAACGGTCGAGAAGAGGCACACTCAGCTGCACAGCATGGACATCATTAGGGCCGTGGCAGAGGTGTTCGAGAGGAAGGTGGACTTGAAGAACCCCGACAAGATAGTGCTAGTGGAGGTAGTCGGACCCATCACGGCGGTGTCGGTCATTTCGCCAGAGGAGATCCTCTCCGTGGAGAAAGAAATGGAGGCAGGCGGCTAGGGCGACACAGTGACACCTTCGCTCGAGAACACGAAGATCGTTCCAACGTGGCCATCCACGTAGGCTGAGGGCATTCTCGACTTGAAGTAGACTCGGGCTCTGTCTCCAGAGCAGTGCATCGGAGCCACGAGCTTGACTCCAAGCGATTCGAAGGTTTTCGCTATAGTCTCCAGCCTGTCGTAGCTGGCCGACCCCAGGTGGAACCCGCCGAGCACAGCGTAGACTGGTCTGCCCGTCAGGTTTGCCGCCTCCACCGCCATGACTTCTACTCTCGGGTGGGCGCAGCCGGTTATCAGCACGACCCCCAGCCCGCTCACGTTGACGATGAGGCCGTGTTCGGCGGGCGGGCCCCAGAGGCTGCCCGTCGTTACCACTCCCGGCGCCAACATCGTTGACTGCGTCAGCTCGATCACGTTCAGGCCCATCGACCTGAGCCTGTCTACCACGCCCGGGTCTGCCCTGCTAGGCACGTAGACCGTCACCCCAGGGTTAACGGAAGCCAGGTATGGGAGTCCTCCAGCGTGATCGCCGTGGTGATGAGAGAGAACCACGAAATCTACTTCATCTAGGGCCACGCCAAGTTCTCTCGCGTTGTGCTCAAGCACTCTGGGATCTGGACCAGCATCGAACAGGACCTTAACCCCATCGGCCTCCACGAGGGCTGCGAAGCCCCAAGCGGTCCTGAGCCCCTCCCTACCAGGGTAGTTGTCCACAAGCACAGTTACCCTGAGCACGCTAACTGCGCCCAACTCGGTAAGATTTACGCTCTCACATTCTCCGCTGGGGGATCTACTGCCTGTCGGCGCGGTCAGTAAGAGCAGGACTGCAATCAGCGCCAATGCCCCACCAATCCCCAACCACCTGACTCTCATGTTTTACACCTAGCATCTCCATTGCAGACCTCTACCACAGATAGTAAGGAGACTACGTCTATTTTTTCTCGCCGACCTCAACGGCAGCTCTCTTGATCTAGGGGTTACAAGATCGGATTCGTTGAGAGTGTTTAGATCGCCCTTCTATCGAGTGTCGTGAGTCATCTTCAGGCAAAATACTCCCTTGCCTGATAACCCGGAGTGGAACCTATGTTCCTATCGCCCGACGCCTGAAAGCTAATTTCTACTGCGAGAGGATGCTGTAGGCGCTCTAGCATAACAGAAGGGTCTAAATAACCCTCAAAAAGGTGAGTGGAGGAGGTTAAACGAAGAGCCTTTCGGTGTTGACCTACCCCTCTCCCTCAAGCTCGTCCAGCCTCTTCTTGATCATTAAGAGCTGCCTCTGGAGTATCTCCTTCTGTATTTCTAGTATCTCGAGCTGACGCTCAAGAACCCACTTCTGAAACTCGAGCATCTCCTTCTGCTGTCTGATTAGGTTGGGAGGCGCCATAGGAGGCATCATTGGAGCCTGAGCTTGGAATGGCATCTGGTACGGGGTTGGAGAAACCTGAGGGTATGGTCCAGGCCAAGGCGGCTGCGCGGAGACCTCAGTCGCGGCCTTGAGGGCTTCCTCAGCCCTCACTCCCGCCATCCCCGGAACCACAGTGATTCCGGCCTGAGCCAGGTAGGCGTAACTCATCGGGCTGATCACTCCAGTTATTACGAACCTCGCTCCCCTCTCTAAGATCAGCCCCGGAGCGTCAGTACCGCCGAGGAAACTAGTCTTGACATCTACGACCTCCACCTCCCCGGTGTTGGTGTCCACGAAGGTCAGTGTCGGCGCGTTCTCGAAGACTCCGCTAACCTTTGCGTCCAAGCCCCCAGGCTTTGAAGTGGTTATGGCTACTAGCACTATGGCACCACCTCACAGGAGCCAGATGAACCAGGGCAGGGTCCACGAGACGCCCCAGAGCAGACCCCAGAGGAGAGGGTACAGAGCCCACCATCTCGAGCTATAGCCGTAGTAGTAAGGGTAATACCAGTACCAGCCGTAGTAAGGCCAGTACAACCAGTAGTAGTCCCAGTATAGCCACCAGGGATTGTAGGCCGACAGGTAAAACCAGGTAGGGCTCAGGTACCAGTAGGGGTAATACCACCCCCACCAGAACCAGGGGAACATTCTGAATAATTACGAGACATCACGGCTATATAAACTTAGGATTCACTAGAATAAGTGCTGATAGGTTATGAAAAATCGGCAATCTCAGGCAGAGGAATATCCCTCAGATGAGTCGTCGCGTTACTTCTTTTAGAGGCCATTAGGCTGTGAGAATGCCTAGCCACAAAATAAGGGGAGAGGGAGTGAGATTCCCCCTCTCAACCGTAAATCTTGCCCTCGGGCGGGGTTGGTATGACGCCCGACTTCACTAGGACATCCATCTGCTGCCTGGCTCTCTTTATCATGAACACAGCCTTCTCGTAGAGCTCGTCCCTGCTGTACTTCTCCCTCGCCACTCCCTGCTCTATGGCCTTCATGGCTACGGCAACTGCGACCCTCGGGTAGACCTCCCACTCCTCCATGGTGGGTATGATGTAGTCCTCGCTCAGCCCCTTCTCCTCCGCGAACTTGGCGAGCTCGAAGGCGGCGGTTGCAGCCATCTCGTCGGTTATGGTGCGTGCTTTCACGTCCAGGGCTCCCCTGAAGACGCTCGGGAATACCAGGCTGTTATTCACCTGGTTCGGGAAGTCGCTCCTGCCGGTCGCAACTACCTTCGCTCCCGCTTCCTTCGCCTCCCAAGGCCAGATCTCAGGCACCGGGTTGGCCTCGGCGAATACTATCGGGTCTGAAGCCATCTTCTTGATCCACTCCTTCTTTATGACGCCCGGCCCCGGCTTCGAGGCGGCTATCACGACGTCCATGTCGACGAGGGCCTCTGGGATGCCGCCCGTCCTTCCCTCCGCGTTGGTCTTGACGGCCCACTCATACTTCCACGGGTTCTTCTCCTTCAGCTGATCCATGTCTGACCTGTCCTTGCAGAGTATGCCCTTCGAGTCCACCATGACCCACTTCTTCGGGTCGCCTCCCGCGACCTCGATCACTCTGGCGCTGGCTATGTTGGCCGCTCCAGCTCCTATGAACGCGATCCTAGCCTCGCTGAGCTTCCTACCCGTGAGCTTCAGAGCGTTTATCAGACCGGCCAGCGTAGCACCAGCGGTGCCCTGCTGGTCATCGTGCCAGACGCATATCTCGGTCTCCTTCCTCAGCCTCTCGAGTATGTAGAAGCACTTGGGCGACGCTATGTCCTCCAGGTTGACGCCGCCTATCGCCGGCTCCATGGCCTTCACTATCTCGATGAACCTGTCTGGATCCTTCTCCCTTATCGGCAGGGGGAATGCGTCGACGCCTCCCAAGTACTTGAAGATGAGGGCCTTGCCCTCCATTACCGGCATGCTCGCCTCAGGGCCTATGTCGCCGAGCCCCAGCACTCTGGTGCCGTCCGTCACCACCAGAATGGTGTTCCACCGGTTCGTGTACTTGAAGCTCAGCTCCTTGTCCTCCGCTATGGCCCTGCAGACGCCAGCCACGCCCGGCGTGTACCAGACGGCGAAGTCCTTCAGGGCGAAGACGGGTACCCTGGGGGCTATCTCTATCTTCCCTCCGTAAAACTTGGCGAACTTTATCGCCAACTCGTATGGCTTGTCTACCTCAGAGGTCTTCTCACTCATAGAGACCAGCCGGGTGGGAATAGCTCCATATGGTAAAAATCTTGGCATCAAGGGAAGCGCGTTCTCTAACCTCGCGGACCTCAGGATGCACGCTCCCGGAGGGAAAGGTCTAATACTGCCGAGAATCCTCCTTCTGCTGATGTTCTCCGCAGAGTACGAGGAAGCCGTCAGGGTCAAGCTAGACTGCGAAGAGGTCGTTGTATCTGCCTTACCTGAGGTCGAGCTTCCCGAGGAGGAGATAGAGCGTCTCGAAGAGATGATAGCTAGAATAGCCGAGGGCGAGTACCAGGATCTCCGAAAAGTTGTGGAAAAATTGTGATCTCAGCTCTCCTCAGCCTCTAGCAGATCGAGCACCTCGATTACTCTCAGGTTCCAGTCGACATGATAGGCGAGCCTCAGGTCGCCCAAGTCGGCGACCAACATTCCCGGGTGATCTTTCACCCTGCGCAGCCGCCTGGCTCCCAGGGGGACGGAAGTCTCTTCCAGCAGTCTGAGGAAGTTTAGCACCTCCTCCCTCCGGTAATCCTCCAAGCCCCTCAGCTTCTCGAGGAATAGCTCAGACAGCTTGACTCGGTACAGCGGCATCTCGGTGAGAGGATGCGCCGAGGTATAGATAACGCTTTCACTCGAACCAATTCCTTTTACTTCAGAGGAGGGCGGGGAAGGAAGGTAAGTTGGGAGTTCCACTCGCAAAGCTCGTCAAGCCCAAGAAGATCTCGTTCACTCAGCTGAGAGGTAAGGCGCTCGCTATAGATGCTTTCAACGCGATCTATCAGTTCCTAGCCCTCATAAGGAGAGGACCGGGTATCCCTCTGACGGACAGGGAGGGGAGAGTAACCTCTCACCTCAACGGCCTTCTGTTCAGGACCGTGAGGCTCATTGAGCTGGGCATCAAGCCGGTCTACGTGTTCGACGGCCCCCCTCCGGACTTCAAGAGGAGGACTATCGAGGAGAGGAGGGCCATAAAGGAGAAGGCAGAACGGGAGTGGATCAAGGCGATCGCCAGGGGAGACTTCAGGACCGCTTGGGCGAAGGCGGTCCAGACCAGCAGGCTAACGTCGGATATGGCCTCCGACGCAAAGAGGCTCCTAGACCTCATGGGAGTCCCCTGGGTCCAGGCCCCGAGCGAGGGAGAGGCTCAAGCCGCGCACATGGCGGCGAGGGGAGACGTCTGGGCTGCGGCAAGCCAGGACTACGACTCGCTGCTCTTCGGCTCCCCCAGGCTAGTCAGGAACGTCACGATAACCGGGAAGAGGTACTACAGGAAGAGGCCTGGCTACTACAGGCTTGAGCCTGAGCTGATCCTGCTCGAAGAGATGCTGTCATCGCTTGGGATCACTAGGGAACAGCTGGTCGACACGGCGATACTCATGGGAACGGACTACAACGAGGGAGTTAAGGGAATAGGTCCCGTTAAGGCGCTGAAGCTCATCAGACAGTTCGGCAGCTTAGAGGCTGCCCTCAGGTTCCTGAGGGTCAGGCCAGACTCCGACATAGACCTCGAGGCTATCAGGAGGTTCTTCTTGGACCCCCCTGCGACCGACGACTACGAGCTGGTCTGGAGACCTCCCGACGAGGAGGGGCTCATAGAGTTCCTCTGCGAGGAGAGGGACTTCTCCAAGAAGCGTGTTCTGACCGCTATCGACAGGCTCAGGTCGAGCTTTGGATCCACGGGGAGGGCCAGGTCGCTAGAAGACTACTGGGGCGACTAGCCGCCACCAACGGGCGGGAACAGGGCCAAGACGTCGCCGTCGCTCAGGGTCTCGTGAGCCTTGGGCCACCTGCCGCCTTTCATCAGTATGTACTCGCCTCTCTTGATTCGCTTGTCTAACTTCGGGACCCTCTCGCCTAGCTCCCGCAGGAAGTCCTGCACTGTGGCCGAATCCGGGAGCTCTAAGGTCAGCGAGTCCGCCCCGGCCAGCTCACGGAAGTGCATGTACAGCTTTACCGCAACCTTCAGCGAAGGTCACCTCCCCTCCCGTTATCGCCTAATGGATAACGCTCATCATTCCTGTAAAATTCTTTGATAGATAAACTTTTTTGTTTTGCCGCCAAGATCGAAGTCAGCCCAAAGCTTTGGGAGGTGCTCTTTTGCCGCCGGGAGGTTACATGGGTCGTTTTGTCAGAGTCAACCTGACGGAGGGAAAGGTTAGCGTCGAGAACCTGTTCGACTACCTCCCCGAGAACGTCCTCCGCATGTGGATCGGGGGCAGGGGACTCGGCGTCTACCTCATGCTGAAGGAGGTTGACCCGAAGGTAGACCCGCTCAGCCCGGACAACAAGGCTTTCGTTATGACCGGCCCAGTCACCGGGATCGCGGCTGGACTGGAGGCCGGAAGGTGGTGCAGCGTCACCAAGTCGCCCGAGACCAACACAGTTCACGACTCCCAGTCTGGAGGCAAGTTCGGGCCCTACCTCAAGTTCGCGGGATTCGACTTCGTCGTGCTGGAGGGCGCCTCTGAGGAGCCCGTCTACCTGTACTTGGAGAATGGGAAGGCGGAGCTGAGGGACGCGAAGGATCTGTGGGGGAAGGACACTCACGCCACCACGAGGATCTTGAAGGAGAGGCACGGCGACGACATAGCCGTAGCGTGCATAGGTCCTGCCGGGGAGAACCTGGCTAGGATAGCGTGCATAATCAACGAGGAGGGCAGGGCGGCCGGCAGGGGAGGACACGGCGCGGTCTGGGGATCCAAGAAGTTCAAGGCCATCGTTGCCAAGCCAGGCCTCAAGCCGAAGCCAGCAGACGAAGACAAGCTGAGGGAGGTCGTCAAGGAGGCTCTCGAGAAGAAGAAGGCCAGCGGAGTTACCAACGAGGCTCTCCCAGCTTACGGAACCGCGGTCCTGGTGAACATAATCAACGAGGCTGGGATATTCCCGACCCACAACTTCCAGTACGGTCAGTTCGAGTTCGCCAAGAACATAAGCGGAGAGACGATGGCCGAGAAGATCCTAGTGAGGAAGCAGCCGTGCTGGGGCTGCGTCATAGCCTGCGGCAGGTACACGAGGATAACCGAGCCTCCATTCCAGGGTGAGGGAGACGGCCCGGAGTACGAGACCGTCTGGGCCCTCGGTGCCAACGTGGGCGTTGGAGACCTAGGCGCGGTCGTCAAGGCCAACTTCCTCTGCAACGAGCTGGGCTTAGACACGATAAGCATGGGCAACGCAATAGCGGTGGCCATGGAGCTCTACGAGAAGGGATGCCTGCCGAAGGAGAAGCTCGAGGGAATCGAGTTCAAGTTCGGGAACGCTGGGGCGCTGGTCGAGGCCGTCTGGCGGACTGCCTACCGTTCCAGCATAGGAGACGACCTCGCCGAGGGAGGCTACAGGCTGGCCAAGAAGTACGGCCACCCGGAGGTGGCTCCACAGGTCAGAGGGCAGTGCCTGCCTGCCTACGACCCGAGAGGAGTGCAGGGACACGCTCTCGCCTACGCCACCAGCAACAGAGGCGGGTGCCACCTGAGGGCCTACCTGATCTCGCCCGAGATCCTTGGAGTGCCTGAGAAGCTCGACCCGTACACCACCGAGGGCAAGCCGAAGTGGGTGAAGGAGTTCCAGGACGGCTTAGCTACCCTGGACAGCATGGTCGTGTGCAAGTTCGTGACCTTCGCCTACTGGGTCGACGAGCTGGCCAGGCAGCTGTCCGTCGTGACCGGCTGGGATATCTCCGCCGACGAGTTCATGACGATAGGCGAGAGGATCTGGAACGCCGAGAGGGTGTTCAATATCCTGAGCTTCGGCGATGGCGAGGAGTACGACAAGCTGCCCGAGAGGTTCACCAAGACTCCGCTGCCGGCCGGCCCGAGCGCCGGGCACGTGGCCAAGATCGACGAGATGCTGCCCGAGTACTACAAGCTCAGAGGCTGGGTCAAGGGCAGGCCGACCAGGGAGACCCTCGAGCGCCTCGGTCTCAAGGAGTTCGCCGACAAGCTCGAGACGGAGGGCCTGCTGCCCTCCTGAACTCCCCCCTCCCTATTTTTGATTCGTAACCCAAAATTTATCACCACGTTATAGTTTGCAGACGCCGGTAGAATTGCAGCCTGTCAGGATTTTTGGAGGATTCTATATTCCAGACGAGGAGATTCCACGAGAAGTACACCTAGAACTCACGGCGAGGTGCAACCTAAACTGTGCGTTCTGCTACAGGCAGAGCTGGCCCGGACCGTTTGAGCATATGGACTTCAACCTGTTCAAGAAGGTTGTTGGAGAGCTGGAGGACGTAGGAGTAGAGGTGGTGTGGCTAAGCGGATGGGGAGAGCCGCTGTATCACCCGAGGTTCAGGAGGGCCCTTGAACTCCTTGCTGGGAGGTTTAGAATAGGAATCGTGAGCAACGGAGTCCTCCTCTCCAAATACGCTGAAGACATCGTGAGCGCCGGTGTGGACTGGGTCGTGCTGAGCGTCGACAGCTTCCAGCGCGACCTCTACGAGGTGCTTAGAGAAGGAGCCCAGCTCCAGGCGGTCGAGGAGGGGATGGGGCGTCTCGATGCCCTCAGGAGAGACGCAGGAGGAAAGCCCTCGATTTGGGTGTCGACGATCTTAATGAGGTCGAACTACAGGAGCCTGCCAGAGCATGTGGACAGAGCCTCTGGACTCGGGGCTAACGGAATGCTCCTGTCGAATCTCATCCCAACGACCCCAGATATGATCGAAGAGGCTCTGTACATAGGCGGCCCTCCGGAGGACCTACCCAGCGTCATGCACAGGGCTAGAATGAGGGCTGTTATCACAAACGTGAGGCTGGTAGAGCCAGAGTTTACGTACAGGACGGAGAGGAGCTGCCCCTTCATCAACAACAAGATGCTGGCAATCACGTGGGATGGAGACGTCTCTCCGTGCCTCTTTGCTCTCCACGACTATTTGGCCTGGATAGACGGCAGAGAGAAGCGTATCAAGAGGATAACCTTCGGGAACCTAAGGAACTCAAGCCTGATGGACGTATGGAACTCTCCAGATTACGTGAGGTTCAGAGCCTACGTTAGGCTAGTTCAGTACCCCTCGTGCAACGACTGCCAGTTCGAGGAGTTCTGCGACTTCGCGGCTTCTAATGAGTCGGATTGTTGGGGGAACTCTCCGAGCTGCGCAGCATGTCCATATTACAGAAGGGTCGTCCAGTGCCCGTATAGCGAGTTAATAGAGGTTGTCAGGCTGATAAGGCAGTATCCAGTTCATTAGCACTTCAGCGATTCCCTTTTCTTTGACGTGAGATTACCCCAGCGAGCCAGCGATCGAGCCAAGGCTTGCTAGCCTTAGAGCAATGTTCTCGACTTCTGGTGGAACCTCTTCGAGCGACTCTCCTCTCAGGCACTGCTCTACAATTTTCTCGTCGTAGCTCAGAGCGGCTAGCACGCGATCTCTCTCTAGGGACTTCATCAAGAGTTCTCTGGATTCTTCCGTCACCTTGTTCAAGATGAAGAACAGGTCTTTCCCAGCCTTAGTGGCCATCTCGCTCACTTTCTTGGTAAGGAGCACGGACTCGTAGGTCGGGTCCACCACCATCAGGATGACGTCGCACGCCTCTTCTACTCCCCTACCGAAGTGCTCGAGTCCTGCTTCCGTGTCAACCAGAACGATGTCTCCCTCCTGCAGTCTTATTTGCTTCAAAAACTCTCTGGCCAGCGCGTTGAGCGGGCACGCGCAGCCCTCTCCAAACCCGCTGATCTTCCCCACGACGATCAAGTGCAGGCTTCCCTCCTTAGCCACGCACTCGTCTGGAAGGCCGTCTACTCCCTCCTCGAGGAAAATCCAGTCTATTTCCCGCCTGTTCCTGAGGAGAGCCTCGACGATGAGGGACCTGCCGCCAAAGTACTCGACCAAGGTCTTCGCGGGAGGGCTTAGGCCTAGGAACCTTGGGAGAGTTACGTTCGACTCGTCGGAGTCCACGACGAGCACTCTGAGCCCGCGCTTGGCCATCGCTTTTGCAAGGAACGTCACGATTGTGCTCTTGCCGGAGCCGCCCTTTCCCGTCACTAGGATCTTCGGACCGCTCGCAGTCATCGGGCCGTAGGCGGCTAGAGGCCGCCCTCTTTAAGCTTACACACAATAATGAAGGGATCCTCTGTCCACGACCTCACGCCACATCAGGTTATCCAGCCTTGTTGTGACTCACTTCGGGGACAGTAGCTCTCTCACAGCGACTCAACCAAGGTAGTCGCTCCGGCAGACGTGGTATCCACTAGAGAGCTTCTGTTTCAGACCATAGAGCTCAGGGGACCGGTCTACATGAGGATAGGGAGGGATAACGCTCCTAGGATTTACAGTCGAGGCCAAGCTGAGGCACTCCTTCCTCCACCTGTTCAGCCTCAGGGAGGCCGTCGACCACACCTCGAGGGTCTTCTCAGAAGAGGAGGCTCGGGAGATCGTCGATGAGGCAGAGCGCATACTCGCGATATTAGAGGGCGAGTAGTGGCAGGCCTCCAGAGGCCTGAGCGGCAAGCCCGTGAGACGCGGCTGACGTGCGTGCTGCTTGCCCCAACACGCGGCCCTCCAGCCCATACCCGCACGATCCTCCAATCTTCTTATCTCCCGAAGCCCGCGACAGCCCATCGTCGCGCAAACTCCTTTAAGTAGGTTGGCGCCGACAGTCTTGTGAGGATCGCCGTACCCTGCGAGGACGAACGTGGACTCGACTCCTCCGTGTCGACGCACTTCGGGAGGGCCAGATACTACGTGCTCGTGGATGTGGAGGGCGTTAGGATCTCGTCGTGGAAGGTCGTGGAGGTGCCTTTCGAAGAGCACGGACCCGGAGATATCCCCAACTTCTTGAGGCAGCACGGCGTAGACCTCGTGCTGGCCTACGGAATGGGCCCGAGGGCCCAGGGGTTCTTCGCCCAGATGGGCATCAAGGTGATCACAGGGGTCTACGGCAATGTGGGCGAGGCCGTCAGGGCCTACCTCGAGGGCAGGCTGGCCGTAGATAAGGATTGGAGAGACCGCCCAGGGTTTAAACGCCACGAGGAATGTCCAGGTCACGGCTGACGTAGTCTCAGCTCACGGCAGAGCGTCCCGGGAGACTGCGGGTGCCCTCTCGGCTCGGCCTCGCCCTCAAGCTGGACAAATTAGTAACTTTTTTATCCCAGATTATTACGATCTGCAACCCATGAACCACAAGGATCTGCGACTCCTCTACGAGATCAGGAAGCTCGGCGTGGCCCAGGGGAAGTTCACCCTCACAGAGCTGGCCAAGAGGCTGAACGTCACTCACGTGGCTATCGGGAAGAGGATCAGGAGGCTGGTCGAGCGGGGGGAGTACAGGCTCGTCCCAGAGGTCAACCTCGAGAAGGCTGGCTACAGAGTTGCCCTGGTCAAGGTGGAGGTCCCAGGCTTCCGCGAGCTCGAGAGGCTCAAGAGCATCTACTCCAAGTGCCCGAGAACCATCTTGATGATGGAGACCACCGGAGACTACAACCTCCAGGTGCTGATGTACGCCGAGACCGAGGGCGTCCTCAAGAGCATCCTGACGTCCTGCTCCATCAGGACCAGGCCGGAGATAAGGAGGTCAGAGGTCGTGGTCGGCGAGATAGTCGGCGGCTTCGTTTCAATAGTCCCGCCAGTCGGGGGCGAACTCTCGGAGGCCCCCTGCGGTATGTGCTGCGCAGAGTGCCAGAGGTACGAGAGCAGGGACTGCAAGGGGTGCCCGCTGACCGTGCACTACCGCCCCTAACCCAGCGGTTTCACTCTGACACTCCCCGCTTTAATGGACTCTCCTGACTGCTGAATCAGCTGGCAATGAGGGTGCTAAGTGCTGACCTGGGTTCCGACGGGCTGAACCTGGCTCTCGACGAGGCCCTATTGAGGAGGCTGGGGTCTTCAGGCGGGGATCCAGTCGCTAGAGTATACTCGGGCGAGGGGTCCCTGGTCTTGGGAGCGAGGAGCAGTCTGTCGACAGATCATGCGGGGGGTCTGGAGCGCTCTGGCTTGTCGGTGCTTAGGAGGGCTTCCTCGGGAGATCCCTACATGATGGCTCCTGGGTGGGTCTCCCTCACGCTCGTTACGCCCTGCTCGCCGTCCGAGACCGCGTCGAAGACCTGTGAGAAGCTGTCGAGCCTGGCCTCAGACCTGCTCTCCGCCGCCGGGTACGAGCTGGACTTCGAGCAGGCCGCGGGATCTGCTCGGCTGAATGGCGCGCGAGTGTTCGTTGGAGGATTCGCCTTCTATAGGAGCGGAGCGATGCTCCAAGGCGGCCTTTGGGTGAGCGATGCTGAGCCCAGCTTGACGGTTCTTAGAGACGCGCGGAGCCTGTCTGAAGTTCTTGGAAGCGTCGTAGAGGCGAAGGCCGTCCTCGAGAGGATTGTGGAGGCCGCGAGGGAGCTAAGCTGGGAGGAGGGCCGCGTCGAGGACGAGGATCTGAAGCTGGCGGACCTCCTCTGGAGGAAGAAGTACTCCAGCAGGGCTTGGATCGAGAGGAGCTTAGAGCCGCTGACGCTGAAAGACCTCCTCATAGAGCTTTACGTCGCCAATCCGCCCACATCCATATGCAAGGAGTTTGCAAAGATTCTCTCCTCAGCTATCTCAGGGTTGGAGGACAGGGTGGAGGTCAGGATATGGAGGAGGGGGATGGGCCGCCCGCCGGGCGTGCCTATCTCGGGCGGGCTCGTGAAGGCGTCAAAGGAGTCCAAGATACCCGCGATAGTGATTAACGGCGAATTGCTCTTCTACTGCCGACCGCCCACGGTCGAAGACGTGAGGAAGGCCATACTCCAGAGGCTCCCTACAGAGGGAGAGGGCTAGAGCGGCCTGACCCTACCGGATCGTGGATCGGATGTGAGAGCCCGCTCTATCGCCTCAGCCACGGCCCCGCCAGCCTCCCTGGCTTGAGGACAGTCCAGCCACTCCACTCGCCCGCCAGAGTGCACTATGGCCCCGATGGGGCCCTCTCTCCCGACCAATAGGTGAACCCTGACGGATCCGTCCGAGCTAGCGCCGCAGTAGACCTCGAGCGGTCCGAGATCTCTTCTGCAATACTTCGGCAGGAGGCTCTCGGCGAGCCTCACTTCTCCGGGGGTGAACTCTCCCCAGCGCGGCTGCAGCCCCAGGGAGAGCGCGACTCGCTCTACTAGCGGAGATAGCAGCTCCGCTGGGTCTGCCTCTTGGCCCAGCAGATCGGATACGTTCGCTACCGGGGCCTTTGGCCTGGCTATGACGGCGTTCAGAGCCTCTAGATCGGTTGAGATCAGGAGCGTCCCGTGGTGGAGCAGCCCCCCGTGCAGCATCGACTGAGCCGTCCCCGACACCTTGAAGCCCCTAACCCAGACCCCTAGGTCGCGGAACTCGGGCTCTAACCCCATGCCCCTCAGGAGGTCCGCCACTCCGGCCGAGAGCGTCCTGTACCTCTCTTTAGTCTCTTCGGGAGCCGAGCGTCTGGGGACGATCACCGAGTATATGAGACAGCCTGGATCGAGGTACACGGCTCCTCCTCCGCTCTCCCTCCGGACCAGGCGAACTCCCAGCCCTTCAACGGCCTGCAGATCTACTTCTTTCAAGGTCTCGGGGTTGACGCCTACGACCACTGCCGGGTGGGCTCTCCAAGCGATTACCGTGGCCTCAGACTTACCCTCACCCAGGAGGCGGAGAACAGCCTCTTCAAGGGCGAGTCCCCAAGCAGCGTCGATCGGACTTCGGAGGACGATTGTCCTAATGCCGCTCATGCCGTTCGACCTCGCGGGTGGTAAGGGCATCTCTCACCCCAGCACTCGCCGTTTCGCTCGCTGAATGCGCACGCGCCCTCGAGATCCCTTAACACCAGGGGTATACCTATCTTTTCTCTGAGTATCGACGCCGCCGCCTCCAGCGAGGCGTAGACGCTGGCCTTGCAGCACCTAGGCCCTCCGAGTTCAGCAATCTTCCTTAGGGCAGAGGCGGTCGCCTCCATTGCGAGAGATCTCTCCCTGCCCGACTCGTGGGTCGCTCCAGTGATCAAGCTAACGGCCACGCCGGCTCCTATGGCCGCGCCGCACGCTCCCAGAAGGCCGCATGCCGCATAGGGTATTGGCTTGAGCCTCGCGATAGCCCTCCTGATGTGAGAAAGACTCAGCTCTGCTCTAGCATTCTTGGCGGCCGCCAGGAGCGAGGCGGCCACTACGAGGTGGTGTATCGGCCCGAAGAGGTCCACGGCTGGGTGAGTGAAGATCCGGTCGGCTATTAGAGACGGGTCGACCTCACTCGACCTGCTCGCGACCTTGAGCACGATCTCCTCGCCGCTCGCCAGCCTGCACTCCTCGCAGATGTAGTGGCCGTTAGTGCACACGAAGTCGGCTAGCTCCCTCTCCCCGCAGTAGTAGCATTCCCACTCGCCGCTCGCTGGCTTGAGGGGGGATCCACATATTGGGCAGTACGCCTCCCCGCTCGTCAGCTGGCTTAGGAGATCTCCCTCGTCTCCCATCTACACAGTCGATCCTCGATCCATGGAAAAAGGTTTTGCAAAAGTGGCGGCCGAACTTCCTTCATAGCCTGCGAGAGTCTCCGCCTGCCGCTCTTGCAGCCAGAGAGCGCCTACCAACTCCCGGAGTAGATGTATCAATATGTAACTATTATAGCTCGAAACTCTAACACTTTTCAACATGCGTGGAGAGCCAGCCCGGTGATCTGAGTGGATCTGCTATACATCTTAGCGCTGCTGGTAGGCCTAGCTGCCGGCACTCTGGGCGGACTCATTGGCACTGGAGGCTGCAGCGTGATGCTCCCCATACTCCACTTCTACATGAGCCTCTCATCCCCGCTGGCGGTTGGCACCACGCTCTTCGCGGTCATATTCACGACACTCTCTGGGGCCTACGGACACCTCAAGATCCGAAACCTAGACGCCAGAGCCACGGCCGTGATGGGCGGCGCCGGGACCCTAGGAGTCCTGTTGGGCTCGTATCTCTTCACCAAGATAACGCGCTCCCAGGTCGCTCTGCTCGATCTGATCCTCGGCTTGGTGTTCATCCTGCCCTCCATAAGGATGCTCTACGAGGGCCTCAAGGGCATGCGTGGAGCATCAGCCAAGAGCGAGAGCCAGCTTGACCACATACCGGGGAGTTCCGTGGCCAAGGCTGCCTTCGGCTTCGTCGTTGGGATAGCGACCGGCTTGGTCGGCCTGGGGGGAGGCTACGCGCTCGTTCCCGGCATGATATACCTGTTCGACGCTCCTGTGAAGCTGACGATGGGCACCTCCCTCTCGACCATGATACCGCTTGCAGTCGTCGGCGGCCTGATCAAGCTCAAGCAGGGCTTCGTCGAAATGAGCGTGGGCGTGCCCCTGGCAATAGGGACTGTGGTGGGGGCCCAGGTGGGGGCCAGAGCCATCAAGAGGTTCAGGCCAGCCACGCTGAAGGCGATATTCGGGCTGTACTTCCTCTACGTGTCGCTGAAGTACATAGCCGCCTACTTCGGAGTGAGGCTCTGGTAGCTCGCACCGATCCACCTACAGGGTTGCTATGGCATCGATCTCAACCAACGCTCCCTTGGGGAGCGACCCGAAGACGATCGACCTGGCTGGAGGATCTCTGGGGAAATACTTGGCGTAGACCTCGTTGAACTCGCTGAACAGCTCAGGTTTAGCTAGAAATGCTGTTACCTTGACCACTTTCTCCAGAGAGGATCCTGCGGCCTCGAGAATGACCTTTAGGTTCTCCAAAGCCCTCTCTGTTTGGGCTGCAATGCCTTCTCTAAGCTCTCCAGACTTGGGGTCAATCCCAAGCTGCCCAGAAACGAATACCAAGCCCCCAGCCGCTACGGCCTGAGAGTACGGCCCAATCGGCTTTGGCGCATGGTCTGTTGTGATGATTCGGGCCATAGATCTCACCCTATGACTCGCGACGCGAGCAATCTTTATCTCCCCTATGCTCTTAAGGAGCATGGCGAGTGAATCAAACGCCTAGCCACAGGATCAATGAGATCGTGTAAAAGGTAGCCTGCGCTAAGCGTTTGATAAGTGGGCCATCTAACTCATCTCCCGCTGCGAGATGAGCGATTAATTTGATAGGTCTCCTATTTTCTGCGATGG
>CBEVRO010000023.1:0-17124 GCA_965552295.1 uncultured archaeon
TGGACTACCTGTCCTTCATGGCGCCCGGCGTGATCATGATGAGCGTCTTCATGACCTCGTTCATGTCTGGCATCTCCGTGATCTGGGACAGGGAGTTCGGCTTCTTGAAGGAGGTGCTGGTCGCGCCGGTGCCTAGGTCCGCGTCCATACTTGGGAGGGCTCTCGGGGACACCACCACGGCGATAATCCAAGGGCTCATAATCTTGGTCATGACCTCCGTCTTGGCCCCGCAGGTGAGGCTCTCTGGCGTCCCGCTGGCCGCGGCGTTCATGTTCATGGTGTCGCTCACATTCACGTCTCTGGGCATAGTGATAGGCTCCAGGATGAAGAGCATGGAGGGCTTCCAGCTGATCAACACGTTCCTCTCGATGCCCCTCCTGTTCCTCAGCGGGGCCTTCTACCCGATCCGCACCATGCCAAGCTGGATGAGGGCTCTGGCCTACTTAGACCCGCTCACCTACGGGGTCGACGGCACCAGGGCCGCCCTGACCGGGGCTGGCGAGCTGAGCCTCTGGCTGGACTTCTGCCTGCTGATCGTCTTGTCGCTGGCTTTCACGGCGGTCTCTGTGGTGGTCTTCAGGCGGACTACCATAGACTGAGGTGACCTACTCGTCGAGTGCGGCTTGAACCGAAGCGGAGCGATGGTGTGACGCCCGGGACGGCCGACAGCTCAGTTCAGACCCTCTTGACTACCTCCTCCAGCCCCTTCTTTCTCCCCCTAAGCCTCGGCTCTGAGGCCGGATATCCTAGGGCCAAGATGCCTGCCAGCCTCAGCCCATCCTCCCTGACCCCCAGAACCTCATTGAACCTCTCCTCCATGAGTAGTGGCACCCCCAGCCAGACCGACCCTATCCCCATGCCCCACGCAGCCAGGGACATGTTCTCTATGGCAGCCGAGACGCTCTGGAGCGCCCAGAGGAACTCCAGCTCCGAGTAATCGTCCCTGCAGATCTTCTCCCTCAGATCCACGTAGGCTGCGATGTACGCCGGAGCTAGGTACCTCTTCTCCTCCAGGAGCCTCTCCCTCCACCTGTCGATTCTCTCCTTTGACACTTCCCTCCTGAGGACTTGCGACGCGTAGAGCACGTGGGCATCGATCAGAAGCTCGAACAGCCTTAGCCTGACCTCCTTACTGGTGGCGAGCACGAAGAACCACTGCTCGGCGGCGCTGGCCGTAGGCGCCCTTATTCCAGCCTCCAGAACCTTCCTCAGGGCCTCCTCTGGCAGGGGCTCCTGCCTGAATCTCCTGACCGAGCTCCTGGTGAGTATGACCCTCAACACCTCACCGGACATGTGTCTCGCGACGAGGGGCGCGCTTCGCGTAAAATCTCTGAGGTTCCCAGGCCTGCGAGCGGGCTGGAGGGTCTCGGCTCCTCTGAGCGTGCTGTGAAAAGTTTATACCCATTCGTCACGCGGGCGGTTCCGGCGGGCACCGGGGGAGCTGGGGCAACCCGGCTGAGAGGGCGGCTAGCGCGCCGCCGACCCCTCGAACCTGATCCGGGTAATGCCGGCGTAGGGAGCGTGCCCGCGGCAGCTCCTTATGCCGTGCCTCTTAGCCCCTCCGGTGTTCGCTTGGGAGGGGTCTGATGGGTAGAGAGTCCAGTGACCTGCCGAGCGGCGGGGGAGGGTGGATAAGGGCCCCGCCGGAGTGGGGAGTTGAGCCGGTCCCGAGCAGGGCCAGAGTGCTCCGCGGCGTGGATCTCTTCGTCCTGTGGTCCAGCCTCGGCGTTGGGATCCTAGTACTGCAGGCCGGAGCCCTCATGGTGCCGTCGCTCACCCTTGGGCACGCCATAGCGGTGTCGCTCCTTGGCTCCGTCATCGGCAGCGCCCTGCTGGCCGCAGCTGGAGTGATCGGGGCCAGGCACGGAGTGCCTACTATGGTGTCCCTCAGGCCGGTGTTCGGAACCGCTGGCTCCTACATAGCGACGGCGCTGAACGTTCTGCAGCTGGTTGGGTGGACCGCCTTCGAGCTGAAGGTCATGGCCGACGCGGCTTCCCTGCTATCTGGGGGAGGAGGAGCAGGGAGGGTGCTCTGGCTGGCTGCCTTCTCGGCCTTCGTGGCGCTTCTGGCGATAGGAGGGCCCCTTGCGGTCGTCAGGCAGTGGCTGGAGAAGTTCGCCATATGGCTCGTCTACGCCTCCACCGCCTGGATAACCTACCAGGTGCTCAGGTCTCCCACCTGGGCCGTGACCGGTGGGGAGGGAGGCCTCCCATGGACCTTGGCCCTGGACCTGGTCATAGCCATGCCCATCTCTTGGATGCCGCTGGTCTCGGACTACAACAGGTTCAGCGTGAGGCCAGCCTCAGGATTCCTCGGCACGCTGCTTGGGTACACCGTGGCGAACACCTGGTTCTACGCTCTGGGTGCGGCTCTGGCCGCATTGGCAGGGCAGGAGTTCGTCGCAGCCTCGATACTGGGGCTGTACATGGGGGCGCTGGCGCTCATCGCGATACTCGTGGACGAGACTGACAACGCCTTCGCCGACGTCTACTCGGCGGCGGTCTCCATCCAGAACGTGTTTCCGAAGGTGAGGCAGTGGAAGCTGGTTCTGGGGGTCACGCTCACCTCCGCGATCCTCGCCTACACGCTGCCCCTGGCCCAGTACGAGTGGTTCCTCCTCCTGATCGGAGCCACGTTCGTCCCTCTATTCGGAACGACCCTCTCGGAGTACTTCTTGGTGAGGAGGGGCAGGGTTGAGACTGAGGAGTTCTATGAGAGGGCCCCCAGAGTGGTGTGGAGGTCTCTGATCTCTTGGGCCGCTGGCCTCGTGACCTACTTCGCCGTCGCGGCCTACGCTCCCGACCTGGGAGCCAGCCTCCCAGCCCTGGCCGTCTCTGCCCTGCTCCAGCTGGCCCTGAGGAGGGTGTGAGCCTTGGTCTGGATCGACTTGCGGAGCGGCAGGATCCCCGTGGCCATGACGATAGCGGGGAGCGACTCCGGTGGAGGAGCGGGCATACAGGCTGACCTCAAGACGTTCGCAGCCCTCGGAGTCCACGGGACGGTTGCGTTGACGGCCGTGACGGCTCAGAACACCACAGCCGTTACCGCCGTTCAAGACATCGATGTGGAGGTGATCAAGGCTCAGATAGACGCGGTAGTCGAGGACATAGGCGTCGACGCCGCCAAGACCGGCATGCTGCACACGTCAGAGATCATAGAGGCCGTCGCCGAGGAGGTGAGGAGGCACGGCTTCCCGCTCGTGGTAGACCCCGTGATGATAGCGAAGAGCGGCGCACCGCTCCTGGAGCCAGAGGCCAGAGACACGCTCATCAGAGTGCTCCTGCCCCTAGCCAAGGTTGTCACGCCGAACGCGAGGGAGGCCGAGGTCCTAGCGGGGATGGACGTGAGGAGCGTCGAGGATGCCAGGAGGGCGGCCAGGGCAATAGCGGACCTCGGCCCGGAGGCGGTCATCGTGAAGGGAGGGCACCTCTCCGGTCCAGAGAGCGTGGACGTGCTCTACCACGACGGCTCTTTCCTAGAGCTGTCCAGCCCCAGGGTTGAATCTCGGAACACGCACGGGACGGGCTGCTCCTTCTCGGCCGCCATAGCCGCTGAGCTGGCAAAGGGTGCGAGCATCGAGGACGCGTTCAAGACGGCCAAGAGGTTGGTGGCGACTGCCATAAGGTTTGGAGTGCCCGTCGGCGCGGGCCACGGCCCCCTGAACCCTCTCGCCCAGCTCTACAGGGAGTCGGAGAGGCACTCCACCTGGCTGAGGGTCGCCGAGGCCGTGAGGGTGCTGGAGTCCATAGAGGGCGCGGGAGAGTTCGCTCCAGAGGTGGGCGTCAACGTGGCCATGGCTACGCCGTACGCTGAGGGGCCGGAGGACGTCGTGGCCGTTCCCGGCAGGCTCAGGAGAGTGGGCACGAGGCTCAAGGCCGCAGCTTGGCCCGAGTTTGGCGCCAGCTCCCACCTGGCTAGGTACATCCTGTCGGCGCAGGAGTACGACCCGGGGGTGAGGGCCGCGCTCAACATAGCCTACGACGAGGCCACTCTGGGCAAGCTGAGGGAGATGGGGCTGAAGATATCTTGGTACGACAGGAGGGAGGAGCCTCCGGAGGTGAAGGCCGTAGAGGGGGCCACGGTGCCCTGGGGACTCAGGAAGGCCGTGGAGAGGGCTGGCGGGGTCGTGCCAGACGTGGTGTACCACACCGGCGATTGGGGGAAGGAGCCGATGATAGTGCTGCTGGGCGGAGACGCCGTGGAGCTGGCCCACCTGGTAGCACGCCTCGTGGAGAGGAGGTGACAGTCCTGCCGAGGCTGAAGAGCGCTGTGGTGAGGAGGGGCGTCTTAGCTGGCCTCTTGTCGGCGCTGGGAGTGGCGATATCTCCGTTCCTGTGGTTCCCTCTCTTGGCGTCAAAGGCCTACCCGGGTCAGCACGCGATAAACGCCGTCGCCGGAGTGCTGCTTGGGCCGTGGTGGGCGGCGCTGGTGGCCGCGCTCACGGGATCCATCAGGATAGCGCTGGGAGTCGGCACGATCTACGCCTACCCTGGCGGCATACCCGGGGCCTTCGTCGTGGGCAGCGTTGCCTGGCTCCTCAGGAGGGCGGGCTTCAAGAGAGTTGAGCTGGCCGCGCTGACGGAGCCCATTGGGACGGTGCTGATCGGCGGGACCCTGGCCACCTACCTGTTCGCCCCCTGGCTGGGGCACGCCAAGATGGCCGGAGCCCTGCTCGTGGTGTGGGCCGGCTGGGCCGTGAGCTCCGTGCCAGGGTGCTTCATGGGATTCTTGGCTCTCGAGGTGCTGAGGCGTGTCGGAATCACAAGGGAGACTCTCGGCATCTGATCTGCTCGGCAGGAGGACGCTGATAGTTGGCGACGTCGGCTCGGGCAAGACGAGGTTGACGGCAGAGCTGTTGAAGGGCCTGCTGGAGCGAGTGGATCCGTGTCACATCACCGTCGTGGACATGGCTCCCGAGAGGATGGGGGTCGGGCTCGCTCTGACCAGGTACCTGAGCCTGCCGGAGGGGGTGAGGTACCTCAGGCAGGAGGGCCTGAGGGCGCCGAGGCTCGAGGGGAGGAACCGCGACGAGGTGCTCGAACTCGCGCGTCACAACGCTAGGCTGATCAAGCCTCTGCTGGACCTCTACAGAACTCGCCCGACCCCCGTCCTCGTGGTCAACGATCTGTCGATCTACCTGCAGTCCGGCCCGCTCGAAGACGTCGTCTCGTGCCTGAACCTGAGCCGAACCTTCCTGGGGAACGCCTACTACGGCTCTAAGCTCGAGGAGGATGCAGGCAGCGGGCTCAGCGTCAGGGAGAGGAGGCTTGTGGAGGAACTCATGAGGCTCGTGGACGTGGTCGTTAGGCTTGGGAGCAGATGTAGCAACAGCCGACTGGCACTGAGGTGACTCACAGCGGCTTCTTCAGCTCGAACGGCTTCCAACCCAGCTTCTTCCTGAACTCGTTGATCAGCTCCACCGCTCTGAGCTTTTCCTCCCTGCTCATCTTCTTGGACCTGAGCACCGCTAGGAACAGGACCCTGGTCCTGGCGTTTATAGTCCTCCTGGAGATGCCGTGCTCGAGGTCCTCCTCCAGCTCCCTCAGTATGCCGGCCACCTCCTCCGCGCTGTCCAGGCCTGGCTTCCCGACGTCCCTGACCTCCCGGCCCAGGTAGAGGCGTCCCTTCTCCACTACCACGAACTTGCCTCCCTCGTAGGTTATCCTGCCCTTAACGATGCGGTCGTAGAACTTCCAGTTGTCCGCCCACTGCGGGTCCCTCCTCTCCAGCTCCTCAAGCACCATGGCCCTTATCTGCCTGGTGGAGGTTCCGTCGGTTACCCTCGAGGCCACCTCCTCAGCAATCTCTCTGGCAGCCTGCTCCGTCGCTCCGGCGGCTATGCACGCTCGCTCTATCTTAGACGGGTCGAAATCCTGCAGCGACCCGTCCATCTTCACTACTCGGATCTTCTTGACCTCCTCCGGCATGCCTCCGCCCACACACTACGCGTCTCGATTCGAATTAAGATCTAATCCGCAGCTAGCTGACCGCTCGAGCCTGGGCACGGAGGAGGCTGGCCGCATGGAGGGCTGTGAACTCCTTGGACCTGACCTTCGGCCGTCAAGTCACAGCTCTTCAGCCTATGCAGGCCCCGAGGTACTCTCTCCAGTCCAACTGGACCAGAGCTATCCTGTTCCCGTCTGGATCGGCTATCACTGCCACTTTGGCGCCCTAGCGCCTGTCCCTCGGTCCCTCCACTGCTCTGACCCCCTCGGCCTCCAGTTCATCGCAGGCGGCCTCCACATCGTCGACCACCAGCTCTAAGATAGGCTCTCCCTCTCTGGGCTCCTCGAGACCTCCCCAGGTCTTGAGGCCCAGCTCCACTCCACAGCAGTCGAATCCAGCGTAGTCCTCGAACTCGTACTTCTTCTGAAGGCCCAGTACCCGCTCGTAGAAATCAACCGACCTCTCTAGGTTCGAGACGGTGAGCGTTATCCCCCGCAGCCTCCTGATCGAGACCACGGGTCGACCGCCAGCGGGTGCTCATAAAGCCTCCCGCGTCGTCCCTCGCTAAATGGAAGTTCAGTCTGTCTGAGCATCCTTCTCAGGTCGTCTCAGCATTTGCGCACCTTCCTGAGGATTGCTCAGCTTTGACCCCTCGAGCGTCCCCCGGGCGGTTTACATGTTATTGAAGCTCTTTGCTTGATCTGCCAAATGAGAGCTCTCGTCTGACCCGAAGAAGCTTTATCAAAGTTCCATGAGTGGAAAATGTGAGGTTTGAGAAAAGTTCCCATGTTATGGGTGGCGTGGCTAGCTGGGGTTGCCGGCTTAGCTCTATTGTCTCCGGCGCCCGGCTGGACTAAGAAGAGTGAAGTTGGTTGGGTCCAGGTATCGGCTGCCCTGGCTGCCGCGCTGGCCTCAGTGACTCTCACTATCAGAACGCTCAGGTCTGGGCAGTGGGTCGAATTCGTGTTCTTGGATTGGTACCTCGTCCCCCTCGGGGCCCTCCTCGTGACGGTCTCTGCGGTCGTGGGGATCTTACACGCCGTGTTCGACCTGTTCGAACCCTTCTTCCTAGTGGGTGGGCCTGGATCGCTTGCGGCAGGCCTTCTGCTCACCTCCCAAGGCCTCTACGGCTGGGCAATGAACGTGCTCTCTGGCGAGGTCAGGTCCCTCAGAAAGAGGTGCCCGGTTCTATCGGCCTCGCTGGGAATAGCCTTCTACGGGATAGTGTCTCCTCTGCTCTGGAGGCCCGGGGCAGAGGCGGGGCTGGCTCGTCAGGTGAGCCTCCTCCTGTTGGCGCTGGTCTCGATGTACTCCTTCTACCTGCTGGTGAGGCTTCCGACTCAGCTGGACACTCTGGGGAGGCTGATAGACGTCGCGACCTCTGGCCACCTGGTGGTGTTTGCATCCTCCCTCGCGCTGATCCTGCTGGGAGCGATAGGATCGGCAGGCCACCTTGTAACCTTCACGCAGTCCTCGCTCTACTTCGGCGCGGCCCTCGCTCTGGCTCCAGTTTGGCTCATAGCTGGTCTGGCGTCGCACAGAGGCTGGAGTCCTCCTCCAGGCAGAAAGCCGGGAGAGAAGATGCTGGTTGTCGTTGACGTCTCAGCCGACTACGCGAGCCGTCTCAGGGACCTCGCTCTCAGGTTCTCCAGGGGAGGGTGGATACTGGCGATAACTCGCAGGGGCAGTCCCGTGGCTAAGGCCCTGCGCGGTAGGGGCAGGGTGGCCCTCGCCTACATGGTGTCTGGCAAGCCTCACCCAAGGCAGGTGGGAGAGTGGGAGTTCGAGCTAGCCCCCTCCCAGCCTCAGATACTCGGGATGGTCAGCGCCGCGAAGGAGTCCTGGGATAGCTTCACGATGATATTCGACAGCCTAACCGATCTGTGCGCTCTCATAGGCTGCGACAAAGCGAGGAACCTAGCCAGGGAGCTGCTGCGGTCGCTGAGGAGTGAAGACACGCTCCTGATGCTCATAGTGGAGGGCGCTCACGACCCCGTTGAGGAGAGGATGTTCATCCAGCTGGTCGGTCTGGATAACGTCGTCAGGCTGCCTTGATCGGTGTGTCGTGAAACGTCGATTTCGCGAAGCCTACTCTTCCCTATGGGGACGCCACCTACACCTGAGTTCTTGATGAAGAGGCTTGCATGAACCCAGCAGCCCCGATGAGACGTCTAACAATCCAAAACTGTCCCCTTGGTTGACGGTCACGGCGAGCCCGGAGGGTGGTCACAAGGACAGCGCCACTATGTATGCTACCGGCGTGAGGAGGGCGGCCGTGAGAGCGCCGATCAAGATCTGCCCCACGTCATGGGCGCCTGACTTAAGGCGCGAGAGCGGACCCCTCCATAGATGGGGAGGAGTGGAGGTGAAGAGCACCTCAGCCAGCGCGCCCCTGGAGGCTTCATCCTTGGAGCAGGGCGCCTTAGCGCCCGGACTCTCTGCCTCTGAGACGAGGCGCTCTGGCCTGAGATAGACTACCTCGCTGAACTGCAACAAAACCAGACAACTCCATGTCTCCTAAATTGGAGGGGTTAAAAAGTCGAGGAAGCGTGCCGATCAAGCTTTATGCTGAACAGCACCTCCAATAGGAGTGGGACCCTAGTTGTCCTTGGAGGAGGTTCTCGAGCACTACTCTCGCGAGGAAGTCGCTAAGGAGCTGGCAGACTACTCAAGGAACCGGTGGGTGGCTGTTGAGGCCCCGTCGCCTAAGAGAAGGATGTTCTTCAGGTACGCCGGCGATCGGCCGCTCACGATATCGTCTTCAGAGGAAGTCCCCAAAGTAATCAAGAGGTTTGCATTCGCGAGGCCTAGGGCTGTCTACGCCACGGCCAACCTGTACGCGAAGCTGGAGTCTAGGAGAGACGTCGACGATCCAGGCAACGTCTATGCGACCACGGCGGTATGGGACATAGACAACGAGCTGGAGGCCTGGAAGCTGACTATAGAGGCTGCAAGGCTGATTGTAGACGAGCTGGAGAGACACGGAGTCGTCAAGTCGGTCTACCTGAAGTGGTCGGGCAGGGGCTGTCACGTCCACCTGCACGAGGGTGCCTTCTCCGAGGAGCTGAGGAGGGAGCACCACCCGCTGGATCTGGCTTACTCCGTCGTCGAGTACGTCCTCAGGCGCGTGGAGGGCAGGGTTGCCGAGCTGGCCAAGCAGTCCCCCTGCGAGGAGAGGCCGCTGGCGGTGGAGAACGACATGGACATGAAGAGGGTCTTCACGGCGCCCCTGTCCCTCCACAGGAGCTTGGACGTGGTCGCCATCTGCTTCAAGCCAGACGAACTCGACGAGTTCACCCCCGACTGGCTGAAGCCAGGCGAGTTCAGGCACAACCCGGATTGGAGGGAGCACGAGATAGGAGAGGCCGACGGGCTGGCGGAGAGGGCGTTGGCGGAGGTCGGCGGGTACTTCGGCGCCAGGGTCGAAGGCGCGGTCAGGACGAGAGTGGGAGCGCCTGCCCCTCCGAGGGCCGAAGCCAAGCCCAAGAAGGTCGCTGCGCCCAGGGCCGCCAAGATAGGCAGGTTCCAGGTGATGGGGCTCCTCCAAGCGGCTAGGTACTATCTCGTTAAGGGGGACCTTGAGAAGGCCAAGTCGTTTGGGCTTAACAGAGCCATATTCTACGCGTGGGCAAAGAGAACAGGGGGCAGGGTCGGCAGGGCTGCTGCGGCTAGGGCTAGGCAGAGGACGCTCTTCGAGGCTGAGGAGGAGAGGGAGGAGAAGCCCAAGGTCGAGTCGCTGGGCGACGAGGTAGCCTACCTCTCTGACACGGGCTACTTCGCCATTGGAGAGCAGGTCCAGAGACCGGAGGACTACGACAGGCAGATAGCCGCCAGGATAAGCTCCGCCGTGCCCTACGAAGTCGCCTGGAGGGCTGCGCTGAACTACCTGTCCACCTTCCCGAGGGACGTGCTGCTGAGCCAGAGGCTGTTCTTCGAGAAGGCCTACAAGCCCGTCAGGGACAGCTTCCACGAGGTCATAAAGAGGTACGGCTCCAGGAAGCCTGGAGAGCTGGAGGACTGAGAGCAAAGTTTCGACCTCAGAGCGGGCCCGAAACGCATTTCTACATGGAGAGGGATGAGCAACCAGATGTTCGGTACGGCGCTCCCGACCTACGTGGACCCGCACTCGCACCACCAGTTCAGCAACTTCACCACGCTCAAGATGCTGGTAGAGGCCAGCTACCAGGCTGCAGCCTGCCTCTCCTACGTCCCCGTGAGGCCCAGCTCTGCCTCGACGCTCAGAGATCTCTTCATGTGGCTCGTGGAGGCTGAGGTCGAGAGGCTCAGGAGAGCTGGGCTGAGGCCGATAATAGGCGTCGGAGTGCACCCTAGGAACATACCCAAGACAGGCAGGTCGGATGCCCTAGCGTACGTCGAGGAGTTCCTGCCCGAGGCCAACGTGCTGGGGGAGGTCGGTATAGAGACGGGGTCTGAAGTCGAGAAGGAGTTCTTCGTCAAGCAGCTGGAGATAGCGGATAGGCTCGACAAGCCGGTTGTCGTGCACACTCCGAGAGTGAACAAGGCCCCGGCCCTGAAGCTCGCTCTCAGGCTGCTGGCTGAGTCTAGGCTCCCTCCCGAGAGGGTGCTGATAGACCACCTGACCCCAGACTTGGTCGGGCAGGTCCCAAGGGGCCATTACGTTGGACTGACCGTTCAACCTGGGAAGCTGAGCGAGGATCAGGTGGCGGAGACTCTCAAGGCTGACGAGGATCGGTTCCTGTGGATGGTGGTCAATAGCGACTGCGGCAGGGAAGAGTCTGACCCTCTGGCGGTCATGAAGACCGCGCACCACCTGGCGAGCCTGGGCGTGGATGTTGACGTCGTGGCGGCCTTGGTCAGGGATAATGCGCGGAGGTTCCTGAGTCTCTAAGCCCGCCCTCGAGGGCTGGGTCCGAAAAATGTAGGCTAGAGGCAGCCCCTCTACGGCGGCTGGAACCCAGTCTGCCTCAGCGGAATTACAGCCCCGAGGGTGGCGTGACAGCAGAGCTACACTATCGTCCGATCTTTATATCCCGGTCGCTACCATGAGTCACGGAGATTGAGCGAAGGAGCCCGATTGACTGGCGGGGAGATATACTCCGAGAAGGTATCTGTGAGCGGATGGATTATCCTCCTGCTGACCGCGCCCGCGCTGGCCCTTCTGCTCGCTCTGATTTATGCCGTTGTTGAGCTGGGGGCTGGAACGGCCGTTCTACCTGGCCTGTTCTTCGTCTTCCTTCTGGGCGCCAGCACCGTGTACTTGCTGAGCTTCTACGGCACCGTGCTCCTCAAGGTCGAGAGGGGAGCGCTCATGATACTCTTCGCCAGATCGGCCCTCAGGATATACGCCGTTGACGTTGAATCTGTCTCCACGAGGAAGGCTGGAGCGCTCTCCCTGAGCCTGGGGCCGAGGGTCTCGCGAGATGCGCTGAAGTTCGTCGTGGGCCGGGGCCACGCCGTAGTCCTCAGGCTGAGAGAGCCTGTCAAGACGCCCCTTGGGCCTTTCAGGGAGGTCTGGGTCTCCAGCAGGAGGCCAGAGGCTCTTCTGAGGGCTCTGAGAGAGGCCGGATTCCCAGTCAAGTGAGCGACGGGCCCAGCCTAGGGAGCGGTTAAAGGATTCCCACCCCGCCCACTGAGTGAATGAGGACTAGGGCCTACGAGGGCAAGCTCAACGTTCTCCTCGCTCTCATATTGAGCGAGGAACTCGGCCTGCTGGCAGTCAGCGAGCATATACACTCGCCAAACCGTCTCGACGTGATGGTGTTCGTAAACGGGGTCAAGGTGGTGCTGGAAGGCTCTTACAGCAAGGCTGACGCTGAGAGGGACGTCAGGAGGAGGATAGAGGAGGGGTTGGGAGACTTTGGCGTGGCCCTCCACTACAAGGAGTTTCCAGACGCGAGCGACGCCGAGCTGCTGGATCTCCTCAGAAGTTCAACATTCGACGTCAAGCTGGTGGTTCCAGAGGATATCTCAGGCACTCTGAGGGCTTGGCTAGAGGAAAAACGGGTTGAGGCGCGTCCGATTTCGGAGTGGGTTACCGTAAGCCTGCCTGACCTGGTCTCCCTCATGTACGACGCCTCTCAATTTGTGATAGCTGAGAAAGACGTGGAGGAGGCCGTTGTGGAACTTGAGCGGCTCATAGACGACTTTGCCAACTGCCTGACCTCGCTGGACAGGGAGGCCGCCGTTGCTAGGAGGCTGTACGAAATATTCTACAGGCTCTACGGCCTGTCTGTCGGGGACTACAGGGTTATTCGCGAGCTGATCTACGCCAAGGCCGCGCTGGCCCTTGTGCTCAGCGTGTCCTTCTACCAGTCGGTCCACTCAACCCACCAGCTCCCCGACATCATGTCGCTGGTCAGGCGGCACGGACCTAGGCTGGGGTTGAGGGAGGCGTTTGAGTCAATCTATCGAGTGGACTATAGGCCGATCTACGACCTCGCGATCCAGGTCGTTGACGCGCTCCCAGACGCTCTGAGCCAAGTCCTAGAGAGGCTGACAGAGTGCGCCGCGAGGATATCCTCCAAGAGAACCCTGCTGAAGAGGGACTTCTCCGGGAGGGTCTACCACAGAGTGGTCGGCGACTGGGCTGTCAGGAAGAACTTCGCGACGTACTTCACGACCACTCCGGCGGCGTACCTGCTGGCCTACTTGGCCGTCTTCACCGACGGGTGGGAGGTGCTGAGTCAACCGAACGGCCCGAGGGTGTGTGACTTCGCCTGCGGCAGTGGGACGCTCCTGATAGCGGCCTACTCAGCCCTGAAGGACCTGTACATCAGAGAAAGGTTTGGCCAGGGAGGTGAAGTGGACCTCGCGGAGTTCCACAGGAGGGCGCTTGAGGACCTCTTCTGGGGCTTTGACGCTCTGAGGTACGCCTCTCAGGTCACAGCAACTCACCTGGCCCTCCAGAACCCTGAGACCATGGTGTCTAGGATCAACACGTTCGCCGTCCCCCTCGGCAAGCAAGATGGGAGGGTCGTACTGGGCTCTCTCATGTTCCTCTTCGGCAGGACGATACCACACCTGCTGCCCTACCTAGAGGGGTACTTGGCGGAGAGCGCGTCGATAGTGGACGAGGGTGGCCTGCCACAGAGCATTCCAGACGGATTCTCACTCGTCATAATGAACCCTCCATTCACGAGGGCTACCGGGAGGAGCGGGAGGAGCGAGGGCGGGCTCTTCGGCTTCATACCGGACGAAGAGGTGCGAGGTGCCGTGGTGCGAGAGTACGGGAGGGTCAGAGACCTCGTCAGGCGAGACCTCCAGGCCATAGGCAGGAACGCTTACCGGGAGCTGGGCGTCGAGCTGAGGGAGCTGCTAAACATAGGGCAGGCTGGCGAGGGGCTCCTGTTCCTGTACCTCGCCTCGAGGTACGTGGAGGAAGGAGGCAGGATAGCCTTCGTCCTGCCCAAATCGCTGCTGACGGGTGTGAGCTGGTTCTTGGCTAGAGCGCTCCTTCTGGAGGAGTTCAACGTCGACCACATTGTCCTGAGCTACGACGGAGCTGGAGGCTACAACTTCTCAGAGTCCACGAGCCTGAGCGAGGTCCTAACCGTGGCGACAAAGCGCAGGTCCGACGAGGGCATGACGAGGGTGACGGTGCTGCTGAGGAAGCCCAAGACCTCTCTGGAGGCGAGGGCTCTGGCGATGAAGATCCTCAGGGAGGAGGGGTACCTCAAACTCAACGGCTCAGAGGTCTACGTGAGGGTCGTCGACAAGTGGAAGCTCAAGCAGAGGATAGCCAACTGGGGCGCCCTGGCGGCCTTCCCCGACCCTGAGCTGGTGGAGTTCGCCGACGGCATACTCTCCGGTGAGCTGTTCGGCAGGACGATACCCTTGAAGAGGCTCGGAGAGATTGCCTCGATAGGAATAGACCGCCATCAGTTTCACGACAACTTCACCAGAGCCAGGCTCGGAGCGCCCGGAGCGTTCCCAGCAGTCTACGGCGGCGCCGAGGCTGTGAGGACGAAGATGGCCGTGGAGCCGAACTCGGGGATAGTGCCGAGGAGAAGGGGTGGGGAGCTCTTCGCGAGCTTCTCGAGCAGGCTCCTAGTTCCAGATCGAATAAGAGTGAATACTGCTCACGTGATCTCCACGTACTCGCGGGAACCGGTCCTCTCCAACATATTCTACGCTGTGAGGCTGAGGGAGGGAGGTGAGGCTGCGGCGAAGGCGCTCTGCCTCTGGCTCAACACAACCTTCGGCATCCTGTCGGTCTTGGCCAACAGGTCGGAGACGGAGGGCATGTTCGTGAGCCTGAAGATGACGCACTGGAGGCTCCAGCCCGTGCTGGACGTGACTCAGCTGGAGCCCGAGGTTCTCAAGAGGCTTGCGGAGATATTCGACAGGTACTCTGAGAGGGAGCTGAGGAGGCTGCCCGAGCAGTATGACCCCAGCGAGATAGACCTAGTCAGATTGAGCATAGACAGCGAGTTCTTAGAAGCGATAGGTGTATCCTGCGGGGAAGAGTCGCTCAGAGAATTGTACGCTCGTGTACATCAGAACCTTCGGCAGTGGAGGGGGAGCTAGAACTCAGAGGAGATTTCTACATAGCTATCCATGAGGCTGGCGCTTCAGATAGTCGTCCAAGAAGACTATATCAACGCCAAATGGCTCCCTCTCCAGCTCCTGCTTAAGTTCCCTCTCACGCTTAGCGAACACGGCCGTCCCTCTGACGAGTTCAGCCAACGCTATGACGTAGCAGTCCGCTATGGAGATGGACCTTGTGCACTTGATATCCCCAGCCCTCACGTCGAGCGAATCGTCTCCGACCACCTCCATGACTCCGCTCTCTCTGAGTGACACCAGCAGATCTCTGGCGACATCCCTCCCGCTCAGCCTGCACACCACATAGTACGTCTCCGCGAGGACTATCCTGGCGACGTAGACCTCTCTGCGAGAGAACAGGATGCATTCCTCGATCAAGTCGGCTAGATCCTCTCCCAGCATGTATGCAAGAAGCACGCTGGAGTCAATTGACAGCCTCTCGGGCAGATCTCTGCAGGCGCTCAAGCCTCTCCTCCTCCTGAGCCCTCAACTCCCTGATCAAGGACTCCACAACCTCTCTCTTCCCCTTCAGGATCCCCTTCATGGACCTTAACCTCCCCCTAGCTAGCTTGACGCGCCTCCTCTCTTCGAGCAGCGTCATTATCGCCTCATCGAAGCTGACTCTCCTGCCGAGCCTTGCCTGTAGCTCAGATGCAAACTTCAACAGCTCTCTCTTGGTTCTCTCGCTGACCTGTATGGTAGTGGGCATTTATGGAAGCTATAGCTTCTACAGCTTTTATAGATTAAGCTTCCTCGCACTCTTCTGAGCCCTCAGAAAGCGCCCTGCTGATCTCCTCGATTACCTCTTGATCGCTCAGTTCCTCCTCAATCAGTTGGTGCCTGTCGTACTCCGGCTTCCTCTCCTCCTTGCTTAGCTCCCTCAGCCTGAGCGCCACGGCCCTCCGCGTCGGGTGCATCTCCACGTTGACTATGGCCCTGGCCACGTTCTCCATCGTGGCCTCTTGAAACACTATCTTGGAACCGCCCCTTAGCAGGAAGACGGTCCTGACGTGCTCGTGCCCCTTGGGCGCTCCGATGAGAACTCTCTCCACATCCCTATTCCTCACCACTATCGTGAAGGGCTCCAAGAGTTCCTCGATGAGCCTCCTGGTTGACGAGGTGAGCTTGAGGTTGAGGGCATCCTCGAGCGGGATCCACCTGACCTCCTTGGCGTCGCCCCCCGGCTTGAGCCCACCGCCGATCTGCCTGCAGAGCAGGTCGACGACCACGTAGTGGAACTTGACCTTCCCCTCCTCGTCCCTCTCAATATAGTCGAAGGCGAATATGGGCTTGAGGGCCACGACCTTGAGGCCGGTCTCCTCCAGCAGCTCCCTCTCGCAGGCCTCCTGGAGGGTCTCGCCGAGCCTCACGTGACCCCCAGGTATGGCCCAGAGCCCAGCTCCTGGCTCCCTCTTCCTCCTCACCAGCAGGACCCTGTTGTCTCTCAGAACGACGCCGCCGACGCCGACTATGGGAGTTGGCGGGTACTCCCTGAACTCCAACTCAGATCGAGCGATCAGAATTTTCCAAGCTCATAAAAACCCTCGGGACCCTTCAAGACCCAGAAGCGACGCTCGTGAGCGTCACTCGCTCAGGGGAAGCGTGAGGCCTACGAGCAGCCTCCTAGCCGCGCCTATGGCCGTGGCGTAGGTAGCGTTCTTCGGCACCTCGGCCTTTCCGCCGAACAGCTCGGCCGTGCGAACCACGACCCTAGAGACCTGCTCCTCCTCCGCCAGCCTCCCCACCAAGACTATGCTGTCGCTGAGGCCAGCCGCCCTGGCGGCCAGGACCGCGACGGTCCCAATCACCTGGCCCACCATGTTCACCAAGCCGGCGGCGACGTCCTCCGGCCTGGTCCAGTCCCCCACCTTGCCAAAGTTGGAAGCGGTGGCCTCAGGGGGAAGCATTCCTACACCCCTGCCGACTATGTCGCCGACGGTGAGGTCCACCCTCCTCAGCTCGCCGGACTTAGCCATCTCTAGAATAGTCTCAACGCTACTCTTGCCAAGAAGAAGCCTACCCAGGCCCGCGAGAGTTCCTCCCCCGACGGCCGTGCCTCCCAGATGCTCTATCCTGATGCTGCCACAGTCTCTCCAGACCCCGACCACCGCGGTGCCAGTGCCTATGCTGACGACGGCGGCCCTGCTCTTGCCCGAGAGGAAGCAGCCTCCCACTCCTATGGCCTCTATCTCGTCTATCTTAGTGGTCTTAACTCCCAGGAGCTTGTCGGGCAGGAAGTTAGCCCCCCCGCCAGTCAGCGCTATCCCCGTCAGCTCCTCCACCTCGGTGCCGGTCTCGAGGAGCACCTTGCCGAGGGCCCCCATGGCCGAAGATATGGAGTCAGACGCTGACACGTCGGCGACCCCCCTTATCTCGCTCTCGGTCATGAGAACTGCCTTCGTAGCCGTGCCCCCGACATCTAGCCCAGCAATGAGCAGGCTCAGGCACCTCCTTCAGCAAGGGATCTGGACAATGTCTTAACTATGGGGGGCACGATCAGGTACAGGAAGGGGGCCTCCGTGGCGAAGGTCCAGGCCGCTATCGCAAGCCCAGCCTTCACCGTGAGTGGCGTCAGCTCGCTCTGAAACGGAAGGAAGAAGTACTGGCTCCAGATCCAGAGGCCCAGCCCTATGTAGAGGGACCCGAGCGCG
>CBEVRO010000024.1:0-16935 GCA_965552295.1 uncultured archaeon
GCCAGGAGCCAAGTCCAGCTCTTGGCAAAGGCGTACAGCAGGCTGGCCAGCGCGTAGACCATTGTCATAGTTACTATGAGCTTCTTCCTCCCCAGAGCGTCTGCGAGGTAGCCTCCAATGATCCTCGTGAGAGCAAGAGTCGCCGAGCCAGCCATCGTTATGATTCCAATCTTCGCGGGATCTGCCCCCAGCTCTAGGAAGTAAAGCGCAAAGTACGTTCTCGTGGCCGCCGTGAAAGGACGCATCATGGTCCAACTGGCGGTTATCACAGCGAGGTTCCTCTTCGCTAGGCCCCTCCTGAGCAATGCCACCTTAGCGGTTCTCTGCGGATTTTAAGGAAACCACGTCACTAGCCCGATTTGAGGAGGGCGACTACACCAGATAGTGCTACAGCCAGCCCGTACTCGAGCGCCCCGAGAGCGAGCCTGGTCTCAAAACCAACTCCTGTCTCGTAGTAGACCCTGCTGAACCTTAGGAGAACTGTCCCAATGACCGCTGAGACAGCCAAGGCAAGAGGGAAGGCTCTGAGGAACCTCCCCATAGGGCTCCACCAGCTTGGAGGAGGTCGAGCCTCAGATGGCGGTAGGCACACGAGAGCCAAATCTCCGGCGTCGACTATCGTTACGTCTGCGGGCGCTGGCAAGATGCGGAGCGTCAGTATGAGGTCCCCAACGGACCCTAGAAAGTTGAGGACAAAGACCATTAGCAGGAATGCGCTCAGCTCAGGGAAGGCCTTGGCTAGCACCGCCGTTGAGAGGCTAATAACCGCCAACGGCGAGAGCGCCGACTTCAGGAAGAGGTTCTTGCTCAGCGGCTTCTTGGCCGCTATGTAGGCATAGTAAGGCCCCAACCCGACGCTCACACCAACCCCTCCTAGAGCGTACACCAGAGCGTGCACGGACTCGTGCAGCACAATGACTAGGGCCAAGGCGAGTATGAGCTCTGCTGAGTGGGCAGCGACGTTCACTTCACTTTCTAAGTCGAATAACACCTTTGCAGACCAGGTTACCGCAGGAAGAGCAAGTAAGAAGGCGCCTAGACACTCGAGGAAGCTCGGCACTTTTAGCTCCCACTGAGAAAGCCCGTCGGGGCAGCTCACCTCCGATTCCCCCTATATGCCCAGGTAGAAGCTCCCAGCAGACCTCCTGCAATCCCCGACTATCGGGATGGGCTCTCCGCACTTGGGGCACTTCTTATCCTCCGTCAGCTTGCAGCCGTAGACGTCGAAGCCGTACCTCTCGATCACACGCTCGCCGCACTTAGGGCAGTACGTATGCTCCCGGGGGTGTCCCAAGACGTTGCCTAGGTACACGAATTTGACCCCCTCCTCTCTGGCGACTCTGTAAGCCATCTCCAGCGTCTTCAGGGGAGTTGCTGGCCTGTCCAACATCTTGAAGTCGGGGTGGAACCTGGAGAAGTGGACAGGCGTGTCGTCGCCCACCTCGCTCACAACCCACTTGGCGAACTCTCTGATCTCCTCCTCCGAATCGTTGAGCCCAGGGATGACTAGGTAGGTGAGTTCAACATGGACGCCAGCCCTCTTGAGGTGCAGCACGGTGTCCAGCACCGGCTGGATCGAGGGAGACTTCGTTACCTTGCGGTAGAACTCGTCCGTGAAGGCCTTCACGTCCACGTTGGCGGCGTCTATGAGGGGCGTCAGGATCTCTCTGGCCTCCCGACTCCAGTACCCGTTGGTTACGCTGACGTTCCTGAGGCCAGCCTCCCTGGCCAGCCTGGCTGTCTCGAGAACCCACTCTAGGCTGACTATCGTTGGCTCGTTGTACGTGTAGGCGATGCTCGTGGCGCCCAGCTCCCTAGCCTGTCGAACGGCGTCTTGAGGCGTCAGCTCCCTGAGCCAGGGGAACTCCTCGGGCTCCATACTCGGCTGGGAGATCTCCCAGTTCTGACAGTGATCGCAAAACATGTTGCAGCCCACCGTGCCTATGCTGTAAGCCCAGGACCCGGGGTAGAAGTGATAGAGAGGCTTCTTCTCAATCGGATCCATCGCGACCGAGCTTACCCGCGAGTAGTTGACCTCACAGAGCGAGCCGTCTACGTTGATCTTCGTTCGGCATGCTCCCTTCTGACCCGGAGGGATCGTGCAGTACCGCGGACAAGCTAGGCAGCGTACCTTCCCATCCTCCAGAGGCTCCTGAAGAGTTGCTCTGACGCGATGGGGGGAACCATCAGGACAGGGCTCGACCATCTTTAACCATCTCTAGCGCCTCGGTGGTAATTAACTTCACTTCCCCGCTCAGTGGCTCGGTTGATTGCGAGCTCGAGAGGCATAATTAATCATTTTCAGTCTAGCTCGGTCTCATAATGCCTCCTATACCAGAAGAGTTCATCAATTATGCCTTCAGGCAGAAGATCGAGTTCATAAAGCGGATAATGGAGAAAGGACTGAGCCAAGAAGTCATGCTGGGGTTCACCAGACATGTTCCGGCAGTAATAACGTGCGGACCCGCAGGACCGAACGGCTCTGTAAAGGGAGTGGGCTTCATTCACCGAGAGGAGGTTATACACCGCTCTCTAGAGCTGCTCAGAGAGGAGCTGTCGCGACCCTTCGACCCTCAACGTGCGGTCAAGTTCTTCTTGGAGGAGATACTAGTTGTGGACAAGGTGGACTTCACGAAGATGGCGACTCTAGAGCTAGCCAAAGGGCACACTTGGGAGAATGTCCGGGCCAACCCGAAGGCATCTATCCTCTTCTTCACGCCCCCAAGTACCTCCTACGAAGTCAGAGCTTCCGTAGAAATCCACGAGACAGGTCCCATTTGGGAGTTCGTCAACGCAGTTCACGACGTATTCCACAGGCCCAAGAAACCTAGAGACTGGACCAAAACACCCGTCTACCTCTTCAAGGTCAAAGAGATCTATGACAACAGCGCCTCGGTTATGGGAAGGAAGATCTACCCCTAGCCCGCGCAATCAAACTTTATAGACGAAATACACTTCTGCAGAGGCGTGAAAGTTCATAAACCACTGGTAGTGGCGGTTGTAGGGAGAAAATCCTCGGGAAAAACTACACTCGTGGAGGAGCTAACGAGACGACTTATCGCTCGGGGCCTAAGGATCGCTGCGATAAAGCACACTCACGAGCGAGGGGTCGAGTTGGATTCGCCTGGAACCGACACTTGGAGGATGAGGCAGGCTGGAGCCTCTGCGGTCATGCTCGTATCTCCAGATCGCCACGCTCTGATAGCATCGAGGTCTCTCGACCTAGATTCTGCGCTCAGCCTCCTCGAGGAGGCGGTTCCCGGCGTTGATGTCGTACTTGTTGAAGGCTTCAAGGCCCAGACCCTCCCAAGGGAAGATGCGCTGAAGATCGTCGTGGCAACAGGCGAGGGAGACTTGGAGTTCTTGGAGAAGTCGGTCGGAGCGACTCTAGTCGTAAAATCCGTCGTCGACGCTGAAGGAAGGCCCAACTTGAGCGAGGAAGATGTTGCCAAGGTAGTGAGCGAGATAACTCGCTTAACGTCATCCCTCGCTTAAATTGGTGTGGGAGGGCCGCCTCAAGTGTCAGAGCTAGGTCTCGAAGAGATCGCTGAAATGCTGAGGAGTCTCGGCGTGAATATGGAGAGGATTCACATAGATCCCGAGAACAGCAGCATCTTTGTCACCGAGGTGGTCGACTTAGCCAGAGGAGACGAGAAGAAGACCCTGGTGATCTCCGTTCAGCTCCTGCTTGAGACTGACGTCCTACTCGTGGCAGCCCCTCTACTCCCCTTCCCGGTGGGGTTACGCGACAAAAGAACCCTGTGCGAACGGCTCTTAAGGGCCTCGCTGTCTTCACCCCTCGTGGCCTTCGGAGCTACCAAGGATGGATACGTAGCAGCATTTTCTGAACTCACAGCAGGCGAGATAACCTCTCAAAATCTTTGGAGAAGGTACGGGGCAGTGCTCAATGCCCTGGCCTGGTTTCTGAGGGAGGTGCTGCCGTCAGAACCCGAGCTGGAGGATCGACTTTACAGGGAGATGGGAGTGAGTGGAGTTGAAGGGGCTGAGCGTAAAGAGGGCTCCTGAGAGACCGTACTTGGTGGCGTTGTGGCCGCTCCTAGCTCAGGCTGCCTCGACGGCGCTGGTATCGGTCACGAGACCAGAGCCAGAGCTAGAGCTGGGAGCGGCGGAGTCGGCTGGGCTCTCCCTGACTTACATAGTCCTACTCTTCACGACGGCGACCCTAATCCTGTACCTGATCAAGAAGGGCCTGATCAAGCTGCTGAAGGTTCTGCTGGTGGTATCGCTCTTCTACACGGCTTCCATATCCCTAGCTGGCATCTTCGCTGAGGTTAGGCTGCCTGGCGTCGTAGCCCTCCCTTTAGCCGCCGCTGCTACGTGGCTGGGGCTTCAGCCGGGTATCGCTGGAAACGTAGCCAAAGCCTTCCTGGCGGCCTCAGTAGCTTACCTATTCGTGAGCATATTCCCGGAGATCTTCACGCTAACATTCCTTGGAATGCTCGCCGCTTACGACGCATATGCAGTCTTCAGAGGCCCCCTGGGGAAGATCTTCGGACAAATAGGGCGCTCTGAAGATCCCCTCAAGCCTCTAATGATCGCCCACGGGAGGGTCTCTATGGGGCTTGGGGACCTCTTTGCCTATTCTCTAGCCTCCGCGTCTTCCACCAGAATGCTAGGACTTCCAGAAGCTCTGATCCCGCTGGCGTTACTCAACGTCGGAGTGTTACTGACTCTCAGAATACTCTACTCCAGAAGAGGAGTTCTCCCCGGTCTCACACTCCCCGTGCTGCTCTGGCTCTTGGGAATAGCTTTGGTTAAGTTCTCTCGGTACGTTTGAGGACTACGAGCCTACCCCTCTCGGCCTCTTTGATCTCTAGGAGACCAGCTTGGGCTAGCCGCCTTATCCTCCTCCAAGCAGTGGTCCTGGGTATCTGGAGGGCTCTGATCAAATCAGCTTGATAGGCTGAACCACCCATCTCCTCCAGCTTCTTAAGGATCACCTCATCTACCTGCTCGAGGGGGCGGACGGCCCTCTTTGGCGCTCTGACGACCTTGATCACCACGAAAGCCACGGCAGCCAGCGCGGCCGCAGCTAGGGGGAGCAGGTATTCAACGCCCGATCTTGAGGCACCTTGTGTGGAGGGCTCACTTGGGGTCTGGGTGGGGGAGGTCGTCTCTGTCGGGGCGACGCGAGGCAGTTCAATGACGTAAGATACCCAGGCATGTTTACCCACGAAGGTCACAGCAATCCTGCTGTCTCTCGTCTCCACTCTACTGGGAGGGGACGACAGACCAACTACTGCAGACCTCTCTGGGAGCACGAATGTAACCTCCACAGGAACGCCCACGCTCACGCTGGCATTCCAGACCTCGCCAGCCTTGGACGTCAGGGAGGGCGTTTGATAAGAGACCTCTATGCCCCTAGCACCGAGGGTCTCCACGACGAGCGAGCCCTCCTCGAGTGTGAAGTTCAAGGGGAGGCCCTTCTCATCTGTCACTATTAGAAGGCTCGGCTCTCCCAATATGGGTAAGACTGTGAAGATCTCTTCTCCCGTGAGGTTCAGCCTAATAGTGACGTCTGCCCACCCGTCTGAGAACAGGAGGAGTTCTATTGACATTGCGGGCTGACTCTGCGCCAACCCCGCTCGGGCTGGGGAGATCATGCTAGCGATTAGAATGGTTGAGATGATGAGCAGAGTGATTCTCCTTCTGCTTGGCTGCGATTCCATGAGCCCCAGCCCACAGGACATTCCTACAAAAAAGGTGATTGGTCCAGCCAGCTCTGCCCTGCAACCTCCGATTTTTATGGGCCCACAAGAATACCTAGGCTAATTTTCACGGGGATTCTAGAACTGGAGACATTTGTAGGTGCTGGCCCAGATAAACAGCCTTGGAAAGAATTGCGCTGAGCCAACCAGATCCTCAGCTGGCCGTTGGTACCTCTGGTGGTGCGCCTGCTAAGAGTGCTGGTGCTGATTCCTGCGTGTGTTAAGGCTGCGGGCTGCCCCGCTAGGGACCCAAGGACCGGTGTAAGAAGGCTAAACCCCCTCTGCCTTGGGCCCTGCTGTCCGCTCGATGGACAGGACTGCGGTGTGAGGGCGGTCCAGCGAGAGATAGTCTCGCTCAGAGAGACTGGAGTTTGCGTGGCATTCAGGATCATAGCCGAGTACGACGATGTTCTGCCAACAGTCAGCAAGCTTAAGCCAGATCTAGTCATTGGGATGGCTTGCGATCGATACGCCGAGCGAGGAGCCAGAGACCTGTTGGGCTTGGTTGCGGCCATACCGATACCGCTAGGCCCAGGCTGCAAAGACTCGGAGATTCAAAGGGTGTACTCGGGCGACTTGCAGAAGAAGCTCTCAGTGAATCGGGAGGCGCTGGATAAGCTCCGTGAGGAGATCTGCAGGATTACTTCCGCGAGGATTGACTGTAGGCGAGGTCGCGAATCTGCTGTCGAAGCTCTGGCGTCAAGCTCGTACCCTTGAGCCTGTCTATGCAGAGCCTTGCCACGACCTCCATTGGATCCAGTAGAGGCACGTCATCTTTCGAGAGGACGAGAGGAACCTCTGTGCAGCCAGCCACCACTATCTGAGCTCCCTCCTCAATGAGCGATTTAGCGGCCCTCAGCAGGACGCGCCTAGCTTCCTCCTTCCTGCCTGCCTTTATCTCATAGATCGCTCTCATGACCTCACTCTGATTCTGGGGGGTTGTGACCCTTACTCCCCTGGACTCCAGGCACCTCTGGTAGAGTCCCACCTCCACCGTTCCGCTGGTTGCTAAGAGGCCTACAGAGTCCACTCCAGCCTCGTAGACCAGCTTGGCAGACTCCTTTATCATGTGAACAATAGGCAGTGACGTGCTGCCTGCTACCTCGTCGTAGAAGTAGAAGAAGGTGTTGCAAGGCACGGCAACGAGGTCTACGCCGAGGGACTCCAGGAGCCTGAGATCTCTGATAATTCTGGGGACGGGGCTGGGGCCGCCCTCCAGTATTGCGGCGGTTCGATCCGGAATCTTAGGGTCGTTCAGGACTATCATCTCGATGTGGTCCTGGTCCTTCTCGGCGGGAGTCAGCTTTATCACTAGGAGCATGAAGTACGCGGTCGCCTCTGGCCCCATCCCCCCTAGGACTCCAAGGACGCCCTCACGCTGCACACCAGGAAGGCGCCAAGGGAGCCATTAAACTCAGCTTGCGAAGATCCGAGTGACCTTCAGACCACCACTCTTGGTCCATTGTCTGTTATCTCTAGGCCGACTACTCGAGTGTCCGATGGCGCGAACTTGGACTTCACGATCCTCAGAGTCCTGAACAGGCTGCCCTTTGCCTCCTCTAGGTCAAGTCGAAGTATCACGTCGGCCAGAGGGCTCAACCTCTTCGAGCCAGAGGCTTCTACGAGCGTGACTAGCGCCACGCCACCGCTCTCTCTGGCCCACAGCTGGACGGACCTCATGATCCTCGCTGCTCCCTTCCAGTCGTGCTCTAGGGCCAGTAGGTCGAGTCCGTCTACTAGGAGCGCCTTTGGTCTCTCGCTGGCTAGGGTTCTCCTGATCCACACGAGTTCATCGTCCAGCGAGCTGGAGAATGGGTCTCTGAATACCACGGACACCATCTGGATGGCGTTGCCGTCAAGCGATCTGAGCCTATCAATGAGGTCCCTCTCCGTGTCGCTGTAGCTCACTATGAGACCTCTCGATCCTGACCTTGCTGCCCCTAGCAAGAAGCTCAGCCCTAAGTAGGTCTTACCCGCACCCGGCTCTCCTGTCACCATGACCACTGAGCCGACGGGGTATCCACCGCCAACAAGCCCGTCTAAGCCTGGCACTCCCGTCGAGACTACATCCCTCCAGCGAGGTACGCCCTTTGCCTCCACCAGGGAGACTCCCACGTCTTTCCGTATCTCGAAGACCGCGCTGTGTAAGACCGTCGGGACGTCGCGGAGCTTATCGATAACGACTCTCCTCAAGGTTCCCCCACCGGGCATCAGTGGGCTCCACTCGATCCTAAACGCTCCAGTCGCAAACTGGGATACTCGGCGGTAGACCTTTGGTGATATGCATCTGATGAGCGTGACTGTACCCTTCTTTCTTGACAGATCGAGGAGAGGCGCAATCATCTGAGCGAGCAATTCCTTAGGCCCCAGAGTCATCAGCAGAGGGTCGATCGTGTCTATGTACACCCTCTTGGCCTCGCCTGTATCTATGGCGTCCAATAGCTCGATTAGGGCCCTCGAGACCTCCTCCTCAACGAAGGGGTTTTCTAGCTCTATTACCCTTATTATACCGGCATTTACTGCCTCGTCAAAGGCCATCCCGTAGTATCTCGCACTTCTGATTATCTCCCAACGCTTCCTTGTGGTCAGGAGAACGGCCCCGGGCTCTCCCTCAGACACGCCTCTCATTAGGAAGTGCAGGGCGAACGTGCTCACTCCCGAGCCAGATGGCCCAAAGATCACCAGCAGCGAGCCTGGGTGAACTCCGCCGCCACTTATCCTGTCAAGGGGATCGATGCCCAGCCTCACGATATGCCTCTCATCCTCGGCCTCCCAAGAGCCACTCACTCTCTCAGCCTCACCGACCAAGCTTTATGCGGGTAGAGGGCCTTTCAGACCCGTCATCGGCTGCAGCGCTTCGTGATCAAAGCCCTCTTCAGTCTCTGAATGGAGAAAAGAATTTATAATTTTCAATAACTATAACAGATGTTATAACCGAGCTTAAGTACTCGGTTAAGGATGCAGGTGAGATATTATATCCATTTAACTCCGATTTTTTATGAAATTGTTACAGAATCAGTAGTCGATTTAACACGATTTTCTCCCAACTCAGAATCGGACCCCATCAAGGCAAGCCTGAGGAAGAACTGCCCAAAACTCGATATACGAGATTGTCTCTGCCAACGGTTCGTCGTGAGATTCTCATGCTCTCTAAAGGTCTCTTCGTGGCTCCTCGGTTAGCCCAGATCCTGCTGTTATTACGGTGTCGGGAATAGAGACCTGGCTGCAGCGTACCCAGCGGGGAGAATGGCCGACGCCGCTGAGAGGAGACCAACTACGGTCGCTGGCGGATTAACCTCTTCCTAAACGGTGTCGAGGGGCTCAAGGCTCTGAGTAGATTACCTGAGGCAAGCTGACAGCAAGGTTTTGACGGCCAGGCCCAGGTTCTCCCCGGTCTTCGAGCTGATGGGCACGTAGCTGTGGAGCCCCAACTCCTTCACAACTCTCAACGCCTCAGGGTTGTCTGGAGCGAGGTCCAGCTTGGTTCCAAGCAGTATGCATGGCACCTCACCAGCATTCTGCCTCACTTCCTCCAGCCAGCCAGGCACGTTGGACAGCGTACTGGGTAGATCGAGCGCGAACGCGATGAAGCCTCCAGAGGCCCCCGAGTAGAAGGTTGGCCTAACAAAGCCGAACCTCTCCTGCCCTGCTAGGTCCCAGAGTATCAGCTTGACGAGCTTGTCATCGTGTATGAGTTCTATCGCATAGAAGTCCACCCCCACTGTCATTTTGTACCCCTCCTTGAAGATGCCCGTGGCCAGCTTGACGCAGAATGTGGTCTTGCCGACTCCCGAGTCGCCGACTATGAAGGCCTTCAACCTGAGCCTCTCCCTGAGTATGCCCGCGTCCCTTAGAAGCTTGTACACTTTAGTAGAGCCAACCTCAGCCGACAACGCCCTGTAGACCTCAGTTAGCTGGTCGTCGCTTAGCTCATGGTCGGGACCGACCTTCATGGACTTTAGGGCCTCTGTCGCGGTCGACAACAGTTCAGGAGGCAGAACACTCAACAGATCCTTGACTCTGACCACCTTCTACCCCCACTCGTCGAGCATGTCGAGCGCATCCGCCCACCTGGCAAGCTTGTCCCAACTTCTGGCCAACTCGTCACACTTCTCCTCAAACTCCTCTAAGCTTCTCTCCAGGCCAGCAGACTTGACTTTCATGAAGTAGGAGACTACCTTGTCGAGCAGCCTCTTTGCCGAGGCCGAATCACTCCTGCTGTCTACAACTACGCAGAGAGCGTAGCCCCCGGTTCTCCTGAACAGGAATCTGTACTTCTCTCCAACGATCTCCCGTACATTATCTTCTGCCACCTCCGCTAGGAAGCTCTGAATTGAAGAGAGAAATCCAGAGATTAGGTCTTCGTCTCCCTTTAGCATCCCGTAAGACTTAGCAAACACGAGCTGGCCGGATTTGGCCTCGAATATGAAGATGTCCCTGAGCTCCACCTCAATCATGCCTCCGCCAGCGCCCACACGAATGAAAGGGCCCCCAAGACGTGAAGAGTGGGAACCAGCACTCTCACCAGTGCCCAGGAGACTATGAGTGTGCAAGCAGAGATCAGGCCAGAGACACCTACCAAGAGCAGAGCTATCGCCAGAATCTTCAGCGTCTGGTGCCTCGTCCTGTGGTAAACCTTCGTAGTCAAAAGAGCCATCAGCAGAAATAGAAAGCCGTAGCAGGTCTCAATAACCTTAGAGCCCAGCGGATTGTCCCCTCCTACAGCTAAGAGAACCGTACCAGCGGCCACGACGCCTATCTCTGCGATTGGTCGCGAGGAGGGCTTGACGAACCCGCTGGAGAACGCTGCCGCCGACATGAAGATCAGAGCGCTAGAGGGGATGTCAATTTTCCAGCCGAGGGGCGGAGGCATTAGGAGGGCCAGAAACTTGGCCAACATGGCCAGCATCATGAAACAGAATCCCAAGGCAAAGAATCCTACCTGGGGATTCTTCTTAGGTGACAGTCCAGTTAACATGGTCATCAGGCCATAGGCAGAGGCTGCCGTCAGCAGTTCCCAAGCGACCAGCCTGTTTAGTAGGGTTGAGAGAGGCATCCCCCTTACACCGCAAACCCAGCGATTCGTTAAAGATAGAGCCTCAACTAAACAATTAAAGGTTTTTTGAGCTGCCAAAAATCCCCTCAATTGACTTAAGTAGTTGTTATGGTGACAAACTTATTGTAGCATCGGCCCTCTTGTTGCAACAACTTCCCACGCCGAAAGTTAGGGGCTAGGGCCTTCCGCAAAATGTTCAATTCCTTGAATCGTCCTAATAGGCGGATTAAGGCTGGATTCAAAACCGTCAGAGTCTTAAAAGGCGTTGCCAACACTATTTTCAATCCTCACGCGTATACAGTATAATGAGGGGCTCGAAATTACCCGCTCTCGAATTAAGAGGTTGTTGGCTCTTCTAGCTTTTCTGGCAATCCTGATAGAGTCCTCCCAGATCGCTGAACTGACCTTAGGAGTCGTGGACGAGGACAGCGACCTCCTCCCCGACGGACTAGAGAAACTCGTGTACGGGACGGTGGTCGGGAAGATCGACACAGACATAGACGGTCTCATGGACGGGCTCGAGGTGGAGTTGGGGACGTCTCCAACAAACCCAGACACCGACGGAGATGACGTCTTAGACGGGGATGAGGTCCTATGGGGAGCGGATCCATTTACGCCGAGCCCCTTGCTACTCCACGCCCTCCAGTCGGGGTGGGAGAGGAGAGTCTACAGGCTCCTAGCCTCTGTAGACTACGACGGAGTGCTCGACCCCGGAGAAGCCAGTCTCGTGGAGGTAGTCGAGTTTCTACTGAAAGGACCCCCAGAACGGCTGGCTAGGCTCTACGCTGAGGAGGAGCTGTGGGTCTGTTTGCAGGATCTGGTCGAAGCCGTGCTGAGAGACGGCGAAGTCAGAGGGCTGGAAGAAATAGCCCTGAGGAGCGTGAAGGGAATGCCGTTTCACCTCGTTTTAGACATGTGCCAGTCGGGAATACTCTCCGAAGAGAATCTGGCAGCAGACTGGGACGCAGACGGGTACTCGAACTTCGAGGAGATTAGAGCTGGCACAAACCCGTTCAACGACCTCAGCAACCCCAGGCTCAACGCGCTCTACGGAGAGTCCGAGAGGTACCTGATAATAATCCAAGGCGGTCGAATATCCTCTGCGGGCAGCCTGCTGACCTACCACCTAGCCCTGAGGCACGGGTACGAGGACGAGAATATCCTGCTAGCTCTGAGCGTGTTCTCGCTGAGGACCGAGGAGGGCCTCGATGCCACTGCGCTCTACTGGACTCACCTCTCTAGAGGGTGGGCAGGCCCCCTCTATGTGGGCATGTACATGTCGGACGTGCCCTGGGGCCGGAGGAAGCGCGCCCCCTCGGTTGGCATCATCAGCCCAGATCTCCTTATTGGCTTGGACTCTGATGTAGATGACCTGCTGAGGGCAATAGCAGAGATACCTGCAGACGGGAACGATATCGTCGTCGTAATCTTGGACTCGCACCACGGGCAGGGACTGAACTGGGTTGAACTAATCCCAGGAAACCTGACGGCTCGAGACCTCGCAGAAGCTCTAGCAAACCTTACCTACGGCAAGTTGATACTGCTTGCGAACGGCTGCAGCATGGAGGACTTTATCAGCGGCCTTATCGGCCTCAGAAACGCTCTCTTGATCTCCACGACCGCTTCAGGAGAGCTTATAGACGGAGAGTTCGCTAGAATAATCGAGTTCCTGAGCTTTGCGCACTCCTATCCCTCCTACTACCTGCAGGGCAACGCCTCCAAGGTGTCGCTCTCATCTGCCGTGAACTTCTTCACGAGTTCCGTCCTCGAAGATGAAGGCTACCTCTACCACCCGGCATGGATCTGCTCTAGCTGTTCAGAGGATCTTCTCTGGGATATTAACCCTCTAAGATGGGCTTGGCAGAAGGGGTAACAGTCAACCTTTTTTCCGCCCACTGAGGGGGAGTTGTGTGCGGGAGAAAGACAGGGATCTACTAGGACCTGAAGCATTTTACACCGCTGTGGAGTACCTCAAGGGCTCCTTGGTCGGATCGCCGCAGCTCCTGGCGAAATTCAGGAAGGCTTCCAGGCTGAGCCTGGTGCTCTCCGCCTGGTTGATACAGTCGCTCGTCGTCCTGATCTCTAAGTTCTCACTTGACGCCTCGATAAAGTATCAGATCGTCAATCCGCCCCTGTGGGTCGCCCAGATAGACATTCAGTTCTATCTCGACAGGACGATGACCCTCCAGGCGTTGGCCACCGCCTTCGTGGTGCCCGCTTCGATGGGTCTGCTGCTGCTCTTCCGAACCCTTTTGTCTTCCTACATAGCCGGCAAGATGGGGCAGCGCGTCGAACTCTCGTCGTCAGCCATGGCGATGAGCACGCTCTGCGTCCCTGAGGCCCTGAGAGTTCTTGCGCTCTCTCTCCATCGAGTAGTCACGAGGGGCCCCGTAGTGGTGATATACGACCTGATAAGGGCCGACTCAGTCTGGTGGTTGGCCAAGCTGGCCGAGCAGGCGCGCTCAATCCTCGACACCGTCTACAGGTTCGACGCCGGGACCGCGCTGCTGATAGGAGGGCCGTTCCTGCTCTGGGAGATATTCCTCCTGCACAGGATCTTCCGCCATACGTTCAACCTAGACGCAGAGGACGCTGCATGGGCAACAGCCGCCTTGGGAGCGTTCCAGGTGTGGATGGCCGTTAAGTTTCCAATAAGCCCGATCGTGCCTAGGTACTACTTAGACCCCTTCAACTTCAGGTTCCAAGCCCCGGTGGGAGGCGTGGGCTGAGAAAGAGGCGGTGGTGGGCATGGGAAAGGCGTTCGTGCACGAGAAAGCTGTAGTCGAATCCGGAGCCGAGGTGGGTGAGGGAACAAAGGTCTGGCACTTCGCACACGTGCGATCTGGCGCCAAGATTGGCAGGAACTGCGTGCTGGGGAAGGACGTCTACGTGGACGTGGGCGTCGTGATAGGGAACGGGGTGAAGATCGAGAACGGGGTTTCCGTCTTCAGAGGCGTGACCATAGAGGACGACGCCTTCGTAGGCCCTCACGCCGTCTTCACCAACGACAAGTACCCCAGGTCCTTCAGCACGGACTGGGAGGTCGTCCCCACGCTCGTCAAGAGGGGAGCGAGCATAGGGGCCAACGCCACCATAGTTTGCGGCGTCACGATAGGTGAGTACGCGATGGTGGCGGCTGGCTCGGTCGTGACGAAGGATGTGCCCCCTCACGGCCTTGTGGCCGGCAATCCCGCCAGGTTGATAGGATTCGTGTGCTACTGCGGTCGTCCCCTGAAGGGAGAGCCCGAGATCGAGGAGGACGCCGCAAGGTTCGTCTGCGGACACTGCGGGAAGGTCGTGGAGGTTAGGCGAGAGGACTACGAGAGGATGCTGAGAGAGAGGCAGAGCAGGAGCCGATAGCTACTCGCGCACGGTCTGCCCAACCTTCGCGCTCGGCGAGACCTTCAAGCTCTCTCGGTAGATTACCTTGCCTATCCTGCAACCTCGGCCGATGTAGACTTTGTCTCCAATAACCTCGTCGCAAATGACGCCTCGCAGGTAGACGACTCGCCCCTCAATTCTTTTCGCGTAGAGCCGGCGCCTAGATGACAGCAGCAGGTCCATCAGGCCAAGCTTCCGCTTGATTTCGATGAAGTCTCCCTTTATCTCACCTACCTTGGACTTCCCTCCCATCTCTATCCTTATCTCTCGACCCTCTATCTTCTCGGCCCTGATTCCCCCGCCCACCTTCACCAAGTCAGCTTTGATCTCTCTGACACGCACTCCGCCTGCGGCCTTGAACTCAGTTGCGGACAGCTCGCCCCTGACGCTAATCGCTCCGGCCACAGAGACCTTCCCTCCTTGGATTGAGGAGGCGCTTAGGCTCCCGGCCACGGACAGCTCTTCGGCGGACAGCACTCCGCCCACGCTTAGAGATCCTGCCACAGACGCTCGCTTGACGTTGATGTCCCCATCGGCCCTAGCAGAGCCGGCGACCTTGAGGAGTTCCCCTTCGACGTACTTGCCAGCCCCGCTTATGACGACGGTGCTCTTTGGACCACACTCTTCACAAGGCACTTAACCATCACCCCGCGTATAACCTGGCCGCTCCACGATCATATTCTTCCCGTCCACTTGTGAGCGCCGCTGCCTACCTCCCCGATCGAACCCCCTCTAAAACTCCCAACCCCAGGACCAAGGCAAGCTCTCCTCCTAGGAGCAGGCCGCGCTCGCCTCTGCATCGAATAGCTCCGAATGCCATGTCAAACAGCACTCCAAGCCCCCAGAAGCACAGCGTTAGCAGGTCTACGCTCAGGCCCAAGATCTTCGCCACAGATCCTGAGAGCCACTGCTGAAGCATCCCCCAGAGCATAAGGAAGAGAACGCTGGGAGTGGCCGCCAAAGCCATCGCATTGCCGACGGCCCTCGTTAGCGCGGACCCCTCGCCTAGCAGAGAGAGGTCGTGGAGGCCATAGATCACCCTGCTCCCCAGGTCCGCGCCGCTCTTGAACGCCAAGAAGACGCCTATTGCGGCTGTGATCGCTGGTGGTCCCGAAGCCCAGACCCCAAAGAGGCCTGCTGTGATCCAGACTGCGGTGTACAGTCTATCGGGCAAGGTCCTTTTTGCCAGCTTCACTTCTACCGACCGAGATGCCACTCTGCTGAAGAACCCCTCGACGAGATAGGCCGCTGATACCACTAAGTTGGCGAGGACGAAGATGCCCGTGAGGCCATACAAGACCATTTGGTTCGCTTGTACCATTGTTGCCCAGCCCTCTGTTCGAGTTGCGCTATGTGATAAATTTCGGGGAGTTGCCTAAGCGTTCCTGCTGGTACCTACATTGAGTTTAAGTTCTTGAAGGCCCCGCTCGGGAGAACTAGGTCGGGAACCCGGAAGCAACCACAATTACACGACGCCGTTGAGCGGTATCGGAGAGGTCTCGGTTGAGGCAAATAGGTGAGGGAAACCTCACCTCCCCTCCTTTTTCCTACAGCCTTTGGCATTTGCTGCCGTTCTACATCATTCAGCCTCCTGATTGAACCTCCACGGATGTGCAGGGCATTTCATTGCTCACGAAGGGTCGCGTTCACCGCTGACGCAGATCGGGAGGAGCGTGAAGGCCATCACCGCTGCTAGCGTGTGCAGAGCGCTTGCCAAAACAAAAGTGCCCCGCGGTGACAGGCCGTACACCCAACCCTCCACAGCGGAGAATGCAGCCGACGTGGGCTCCATGAGGAGACCTGCCAGGGCCTCAAGCTTAGCTCTGTGAGACGGTGGGATGAGGGAGGCCGACATGGAGAAGTACGCTGGGTAGTTGGTGTGGAGTGAGGACATCGCAAGATATGATAGGACGCTGAACTCTCTACCCGGAGCGCCCGTTGCCAGCGTTAAGTCTTCCAGAGCCCCCATTAGGTTGGACGCAGATATGACCCTGGCCGGGCTGAACCTGTCTGCTAGATGACCCCACAGAATGTTGGAGGCCAGGAACACCACCCCAGTCAGGGTGTTCGCCAGGCCCCAGAGTTCTGGGGCCATCCCCACGTACTTTACTGCAAAGACTTGGGCGAAAGTCCAGACGGCCCCGTAGGCCGACAAAGAAAGCGACTCCACCAGGACCAACTTCCCATAGGGCCCTTTGAAGAGGTTCAAGGCGGAGAGGTACTCTAAGGCGAACTCGCGGAGCCCCCCGAGAGGCTTTCTCGGGACGGTCTCAACCAGCATGAGCCTGATCAGCGCGCTTGCAGATGAGGCTGCGAAGCCGCCGATGTAGAGGATTCGAACCCCCTGCCTGAGCCCCCAGATCCCTACTGCCAGTCCTCCGAGCATCGGGCCCATCAGGCTTGCCGCCTCGCTGGCCGTGTTGAGAATCGCTATGGTCCTCCCTCTCCGCCCCTTCGGGACGCTGTCCATCACTATCGCACCGATGGCAGGCTGATACATGAGGGCTAGGCCCATCACCACGGCTGCAACGAAGAGAGAGGAGACCCCCTTGGCCCAAGCGAATAGCAGGTTAGATGTAGCATAGACAGCAGTCATCGGAATGATCAGAGTCCTCCTGCCAATCCTGTCTGCCAGATAGCCTCCCAGCAACCGAGAGACCGCGAGCGTCAGCAGGTAGGAAGAGTGGATAAGCCCCAGCTCAAGTGGAGAGGCCCCTAGCTCCATGAAGTATAGCGAGGAGTATGCTCCGACTGCTGAGTTGAAGGGCG
>CBEVRO010000025.1:0-16896 GCA_965552295.1 uncultured archaeon
GTGCTGCAGGATGTGCACTGGTCGTTGGGGTACGTGGGCTACTTCCCAACTTACTTCATTGGTACGGTTCTGTCAGCCCAAGTAGCCTCAAAGATCCCGAATCTTAGTGAGAAGATCGCGCAGAGGAGGTTTAGGGAGATCATGGGGTTCCTCCGGGAGAGAGTGCAGAGATGGGGCTCAGTCTACGCTCCTAAGGAGCTAGTTAGGCGGGCCCTAGGAGAGGACCTCAATCCAGAAAGGTTCCTAGACTACGTCCGAGCGAAGTACGCAAGAACTGGAGGTTGACCCTCCCCTCAGATGTGATCACCAAAATCTAGGAGTACTCGCGCCACGTGTACTTGCACTTGACGCAGGTGTATATCCTAGTCGGGGGCTCGTCTGCCGAGCGCGTCTGCTCTATCCTCAGGTAGGCCTCGGTGTGTCCACATTTAGGGCAGACGGCCTTGACCCTGGGGAGGGAGATTAGCTCTTCAGGCTTCTCTATGACGATCACCTTGTTCTCAGGCCCGCTGGTAACCCTCCTAGTGATCGTTAGAGCCCTCCCCTCAGTGCCCTCGTACCCGCACCTCGGGCACTTGAACATTACCTTCCCTTCCACCACTTTTGGAGACATGAGCGCCCCGCATTTTGGACAGATCAAAGCTATCCCTCGACAGAGTCAGCCCGCACCTAAGGATTAATCTAGTTTGCGCAAGGTTCCAAGGACAGCTGGGTGAAGTGATCCGGTTGTCCAGCGCTTGATTAGAGACACATGGCCAACCGTTAATATATGGTCTGTGAGAAAGCCCACGATGAGCCATCGTCGCGTCCCTGTGCCGAGGGTGCCGCTTAGGCTGCCTTCGAGGCAGAGGAGGAGACGCGTAGCTGTGATCGTTGATGGGCCGAACATGCTCCGCAAGGAGCTGGGTGTCGACCTCGAAGAGGTCTCCAAGGTGGCGTCTGAGCTTGGGAGCGTGCGGCTTAAAGTAGTTGTTTTGGATAGGAAAGCCCCTGAGAAGCTTGTAGAGGCCGTTATGAATGCTGGCTACAAGGCTCTCATATCTCCAGGCAAGCCTGAGGTTGACTTCACTATAGCCGCGATGGACTCTATCCATGATGACAAGATCGACGCGCTGGCCCTCGTCACGAGGTCAGCAGCGTACATCTCTCTGGTCTACAGAGCCAAGGAGGCAGGAAAGGAGGTGGCTGTAATAGGAGCCGAGCCCGGATTCAGCGTTGCCCTCAGGAAGGCGGCCGACGCATCATTCACGATTGGAACTCCTTCTCCTCCCGACGAGAGCGCGGAGGAAGAATAGAGAAGCTATGGAGAATAGAAGGGAGGCTGCAAGCCCTAGGCCGAGCACGACCACGCCAACCCTTCCCAGTAAGTACTCGCCACTGTAGTAGCAGGCGAGCCAGGCTGAGAAGGACACCGCCACCGCCAGGAGCTTCTCGAGGTAGTCCCCCCTCCCCAGCGCGTACGATTCAATGGCGCTCCCTACGAAGGCCGCAGCTGTGAACAGGAAGAAGAGATGTGAAGTCTTTCTTAGAACGGTACCCACGACTATGCCAGTTGGGTACTGTCCCGCCATGCTGGAGGCGGTCCTGTAGGCTTGATAAGCGCTGACGGAGATCCCAGCCAACCCAAAGAACAGTGAAAATATGCCGGTAGCCCCACCGAAGTACCGAACGGCTCTGATCAATCTACTTGTTATTGAGAACCCCTTTTCCATCAGAAGGAGTCCCATGAAGAGTATGAAGCCCGTGGTGAGGTACTTCTGGAGGTTCAGGAGGGATAGTATGGCGGCGAGGGCTAGGAGGGCACCAGGCACGCCCAGCGCATACGCTCTCGCCTCTGGGCTCTCTAGCAGCCTCTCAATGTATCGCCTTATGAGGAAGTAGGTCTCCTCAAGTTGTCTACTCTGCTGCACTATAACCCTCCTAACGCTAATCGTAGGCACGAATTTGAGAAGGAGTGGAATCACGCGCTCGTCGTCAGCACCGTCAGACACCAGGATGGCGTGATCTGGCTTAAAGAGAGAAGTGACTTCCGCCATCTGCCGAATAATTTCCTGGTCGGCCAGAAGCTCACTCGTGTGGTGTCCTGTTATCGTCACGACCTCAACCTCAGCTTCTGGAAGCTCCCTCTTGACCTCCTCCGCTGCTTTGACGGCGCCGAATATCGCATTCGCGTCTGCTTCCTGGGGATCAGCAAGAGCGAGTCTCGTTGCAGCCTCTGTGTTTGCATCTACACCAACTATGGGGCCCCTGAGGCCAGTCTTCAGACCTAGATCGTCATCTCTATCTATGCAGATTATCAGCACGCGTTTTGGCGCTCCCTCGGGGCCCCTAGTAACCAACGTAGGTCAGGGAGCGCGAGCCGCTCGGAATTAAAAAGTGGATGGCTATTACTAGCCTGCTGCAGGAGGTCCGCTCTCTAGGTATCCAGCCTCTATCAGGGCCTTTAGCTCCTCGAGAGTAAGCTTCCCCCCGCTCTTATACTTCTCTAAGGCCTCTTGGGCTAACTTGCTCTTCAACTGTTCCTCGACCTGCTTAGTGGCTGCATACATCTCTTCATAGGCCTTCTTCAAGGTCTCCCTGGCTGCTGTGAGGTCCTGGAAGATTGCGTCCATTTGGGCCTTCATTTCATCGACTTTATTGCTCTTTTCCTCGATCTCCTTGCTTAGTTCATCCACCTCTGGCCTTATCTCATCCAGCTCTTTGATCAGATCGGAGATCTGCTTGTTCATCTCGCTCACTTGGGATTTGAGCGCCTTTATCCTCTCCCCAGTGTCTCTGATGAAGAACCGCCACCTCTCCGCCTCTGCCATGATCTCAATGAACTTTCTCTTGAGCTTCTTGGCCTCCATGAGCGTCTGGAGCATAGCCTCTAGGTGGCTTATCCTCACGACTAGGTCTCGCTCAGCATCCCTAGAGAGGGGTTGGGTCTCTATCCTCCTCTCTAATGCCGCAATCCTCCTCCTAAGAACCCTCTCTGGTACGCCAACCTCGGCCATGAGACTCTCGTATTTGTTCCTGATCTCCATCGCTTCCTGCCTGGCCTTCCTGTACTCCTCAATCACCTTCTTTCGCTCCTCGAACAGCTTCTCTATCTCCTCTCTGAGCTTATTTCGCTCTTCTATGAGCTCCCTAATCTTCGCCCTTCTCTCTCTTATCTTTTCTATCAGTTCTCGCCTCTTTGCTCTGAGTTCTTTGAGTTCCTCGATGAGAGAACGTCTTTCATCCCTGATAGACCTGAGCTTAGTCCTGAACTCTTCGATTCTCTGCCGAATTGCGTCAAGATCTTGGGCCTGTGATGCTTCCATGGGTACTCCTCCTTCCTCAATCGTTCTGTTGCCGGGATGTTCGCTTGCCACCAAGCGTGCTCGGAACGAGCAGTGATAAGGAGATTAAAAAAGTTCGCAGCAGACCGGCTCATACAGATACCAGGATTATGTCCGCGCAGGCCCTTATAGCCGAGTAAGGGATCGTCCTCCTCTCTCTGCCCTTTTCATCTAGCGCCACGACGATTGCCGCTAGCTTTCCTTCTGCATCGTCGAATACAAGGTCGTCTACTGTGCCAATAAACTTCCCGTCAGTTGTGTAGACCTCCAGGTCATACAGCTCCGAGACCCTTCTGGCCAAGGGATCACCCTAGTATCACTCTCGCGTCGACTACTTTTATGCCAGTTGGGTAGGCCATAATAGGGTTAAGGTCCATCTCCTTAATCTCCGGTATCTCGAGACCTATCTGGCCAACCTTGATTAGGGCGTCAACAATCGCCTTCTTATCGGCAGGCTGCGTTCCCCTGTATCCCTCAAGGAGCACCTTCCCCTTTATCTCCTCGATCATCTCGTACGCGTCTCTCTCGGTGAGGGGCGCCACCCTAAATGAGACGTCCTTGAATACCTCCACGAACACACCGCCAAGTCCGAACATCACCGTTGGGCCGAACTGGGGGTCCCTTATCAGACCGATTATCACCTCAACGCCTGAGGGCGCGAACTCCTGAACCAGAATTCCGACGATGCGTGCGTTGGGAACCTTGGACTTCACATTCTCGATGATCTCCCTGTAGGCTCTGCGGACTTCCTCCTCAGTCTTCAAGTTGACCTTCACTCCACCCACGTCGCTCTTGTGGAGGACATCGGGAGAGACTATCTTCAACACAACGGGAAGCCCTATCTCTCTGGCGAACTCCACAGCCTCATCCTCACTCTTGGCTACCTTGACTCTCGTGACGGGGATCCCATAGTCTCCTATGAGCGCCTTTGCCTCGTGCTCCAGTAGAACCTTCCTGCCCTCTGAGAGTGCAGCCTGAACTAGGTCTCTTGCCGTAGGCATAGAGTCACGTCACCGTGGAGCGGCCCCACGTAGAATCGTTAAAAGATTATCCCTCAGGCTCCTCAGAGCCGCCTGGACTTCCTAAGTATCCTCTCGATCGACCTGGGTAATCTTTTGGGCCTCTCCGCCTCCCTGGATCTCTTCCTGACCTCCTTCTTGGCTTCTTCAAGAGCAGCAGACTCTAGCACTTCCTTCGGTATGTAATACATACCCGCCGCATCCTTCATCACAATGCCCGCCGCCACTAAGCTCTCAAACCTTCTATACTCCTCCTCTGGAGGAACCTCAGCTGTCAGGGCTAGCTTCTCTAGCGGTGCGGGCCCCCCTCCGAAATCCCTGAGGAGAACCTCCGCCTCTTTTCGCAGTCTCTGAGGTACCCTCTCAAGGAACTCCAGTATCGGCTTCTCTGGCGCCATGACATCCTCTACAATTACTTCCGTGACCCTCGTCCTTCGCAAAGCGACCGCAGCCTCTAGAGACAGAGAGAGTATCTCCATTAGACGCTTGGGCACTCCCCTGGCGTACTGATTTGCAGTAGAGATGGCCTCCTCCGTAAATGGATCGAGTACAGACTCCGACTCTCTCGTTCTGACAATTGCAAGCCTTCTCTCGACGATCTGAACTGCCTGCTCGTCCGTCAACGGCTTAAGCTCGATCGTGTCGTGAAGCCTCGATACTAGAGCGGAGTGTCTCTTCTTGAGGGCGGCAAAGGCGTCAGGGCTCATGGTCATTGTTACCATGATACCCTCCGGCATCACTGAGACAAGCTCCCTAATGCTCTCGAAGAAGAAGAAGGACCATCTGTCGCCCGTTAGGAGCATGTTGTGAGCGTCGTCGAGAAGGAGCGCCACGGGTCTGATTGGCTCTAAGTAGTCCACCAAGGCCTCGCCCACTTGGGCTGGAGATCTCCTCAGCCTCTCTAGCTCTTCTTCGCTAAGTTCGCTCACACCCAGGACTATTTTCTTAAGAGCCTTCCTGAGGCCTCTGCTTCGCTCATAGGTGAAGCGCAGCAGGTCGTCGATGGCGTCAGGGCCCTCGAGAGGGTTCACCTCGTAGAGTATGTATTCTCCCTCCGACTCCCAGAAGTCGTAGGCCAGCATGTTGAGTCGAGTTGTTCTACCCATCCCAGGCTCTCCAACCACGGCCACGAAGGCCGGCGCGGTTCCGGCTAAAGTGTCGCTAGCCATGGCCATGAGTCCAGAGTCTGGAGGGAGAGGGACGAACATCTGCCTCGCAAGTTCTGGATCGAAGTCGGCCAACGGCGTGAATGGATTCCTTGAGAGACCCAATAGAACCTCAAGGCTTCTCTCCCGCCCTGGTAGGCTGGCCAAACCCTACACCGCGTCATGTGGCGCCGGACCCTATATAATTCGGGCGCACTCCCCGTCGTTGAGGGCTAATTGTTTTTTAACCCAAGCACGCGCCGTGGCCTGGGAAGGGTGAACGTGCCTTGCAGAAGTACAAGAAGATCGTAGAGCACCTTCAAGGCCTTATGCTGGATCCTAACAACATAAAGAACATTGGAATCATTGCCCACATTGACCACGGCAAGACAACACTGTCAGACAACCTGCTCTCCTCTGCTGGCATGATTAGCACGAAGATGGCTGGCGAGATGAGGTGGCTCGACTACCACGAGATTGAGCAGGCCAGAGGTATAACGATCAAGGCCGCGAACGTCTCTCTGTACTTCCAAGCTGACGGAAAGGAGTACGCGATAAACCTGGTTGACACCCCTGGTCACATCGACTTCACCGGGCACGTGACTAGGTCGCTGAGGGTAATCGACGGCGCGATAGTAGTAGTCGACGCCGTTGAGGAGGTAATGGTTCAGACCGAGACTGTGACTAGGCAGGCGCTAGAGGAGAGGGTCCGCCCTCTTCTGTTCATAAACAAGATCGACCGACTGATAAAGGAGCTCAGGCTGACGCCTCAGGAGATCCAGAAGAAAATAGCCAAGATAATCACCCAGTTCAACGACCTTGTTGAGGCCTACGCAGAGCCTGAGTTCAGGGACAAGTGGAAGGTCAGGTGGGAGAACGACACCGTGGCTCTGGGATCAGGCCTGCACGGCTGGGGGCTCAACGCGTCGATCTCCAAGAGGAAGGGCGTGACTTTTGGCGAGATCATGAAAGCCTACGCCGAGGACGACCACGAGAGGCTAAAGCGCGAGCTTCCGGTACACGAAGCCATTCTGGAGATGGTCGTGAAGCACGTGCCGAGTCCCATCGAAGCTCAACAGTATAGGATCGAGAGGATATGGAAGGACAAGCACGACGAGGAGCTGCTGGAGGCTCTAAGGAGGTGCGACCCCAACGGCCCTCTGATCATAGGAGTCAATGCAGCCAAGGTGGACCCACACGCGGGAGTTGTGGTCACAGGCAGAGTGTTCAGCGGCACAATAGAGGAGGGCCAGGAGGTCTACCTGCTCAACGCGAAGAAGATCCAGAGGGTTCAGCAGACCGCTATCTACATGGGTCCATACAGGGTGAGGATGGAGCGCATTCCGGCTGGCAACGTTGCGGCCTTGCTTGGCGTCGATTCGGCAAGTTCAGGCGAGACGCTGGTTGAGCCGGGCATAAAGGAGAGGGTCCAAGCTGGATTTGAGGCCATGCGATACGTTACGGAGCCCGTGGTAACGGTAGCCATCGAGGCGAAGAGGCCTTCTGACCTGCCCAAGCTCGTCGACGCTCTGAGAAAGCTCACACTCCAGGATCCCAACTTGATACTCATCCACAACACCGAGACGGGAGAGATCCTGTTGAAGGGAACCGGCGCTCTGCACTTGGAGGTCTCGCTCTACGACATAAGGAAGTCGGGGCTCGAGTTCGAGGTCAGCGAGCCGACCGTCGTCTACAGGGAGAGCATCAAGACGGCCTCTCCAGAGCCTGTGCTCGCCAAGTCCCCCAACAAGCTAAACAGGCTCTGGGTTACGGCTGAGAGGCTGCCCGACAAGGTGATCCAGCTCATAAAGGAGAAGAGAGTGCACGAGAGAATGGACAGCAGGACGCTCGCTAAGATCCTCAGGGAAGAGGGAGGCATGGAGACCGACGACGCCAGGAACGTGTGGAAGATTGACGAGGATAACTACAACCTCTTCATCAACAGGACCGTCGGAGTCCAGAGGCTCGATGAGGTAAGAGAGATCCTGAAGCAGGGGTTCATGTGGGCAATGAAGGAGGGCCCGCTGGCTGGCGAGCCCGCCATGGGTCTCGTTATCAGGCTGGTAAACGCGATGATACACGAAGACCCAGCGCACAGAGGGCCGGCGCAGCTGGTGCCAGCGATCAGGAGAGCGATATTCGGCGCTATGCTCAGCGACGAGCCCGTGCTGCTCGAGCCTGTGTACGAGATCCAGGTCACCGTGCCGCCGGAGCTGATAGGCAGCGTGATCGGCCTCCTCTCCCAGAAGAGGGGCAAGGTCTCTGGGGTGGAGGAGAGGGGAAGGATCAGCGTAGTCAAGGGCTACATACCAGTCAGGGAGACGCTTGGCGACTTCAGCAACGAGATGAGGAGCGTTACTGGTGGTAGAGCGTTCTGGCAGACCAAGTTCTCTCACTGGGAGCCGCTGCCCAAGTCCCTGATGGAGCAGGTCATCTTAGAGATCAGGAGACGGAAGGGCATGAAGGAGGAGATACCCAAGGCCGAGGAGTACATGGACAGGCTATGATCCGACCCTCCTACTCTTTTTGGCCCACACGGGCTCTCCCATCCACCTCTTCTTCGCTAAGATCGGCCCAACTACAGAGTAACAGACTGCAAAGAGCAGTATTGCGAGAGAGAGTGGCTCCACCACTTCGCGCGGACCGAGCGCCATAGCGAGAGGCAAGGCTGGCCTAAGATTCCACAGGACAGTCCTCCACCGGCTCTCGGTTCCTATAGATGTAGCCTGGGATCTCGGATATGGAATGGGTAGGCCCGTAATGAGTATGAACGGCAGAATCGCGTACCAAGGAATCTCAATGCCAGACAGCACAGAGCACACGATCATGAGGGCCGGTATGAAAAGCGGCGCGCCCCTGAAGTACCTCGAGTCCTTGGGGATCGTGAGCCTCACGATGCCAATTATCACGAGGAGCGAGGCCACTGTGCTCTCAATTACTCCGCCTAGAGAGGCATAGAGAACTGCTGGAGCCACGCACTGGTTTATTCGATCGACTGCTCTGTCCAGCACCTCTCCCCTTGGAGACTCGACCTTTAGAAGTCTCGCAGCTAGGCCGTCCAGATAGTCGAAGAACAGCGCTAGGAAGAAAATCCTGGTCGACAGGTACGGCCTGCCGGTAGCGGCCAGGTATATCGATTGGAATCCCAGCTCGAGCCCGATGAGCGTTATTAAGTCGGGGAGCAGCTCAAGCAATGTTGACACCCGGGTGAGATTGGTTGCCCTCGCTGAGAGTGATCCTCGTCGAGCCTGAGAATGCAATAAACGTTGGGTCAATTGCCAGGGCTATGAAGAACTTCGGCTTTGAAAAGTTGTACCTCGTCAGCCCCGTGTTCGACTCGTTCGACAAGGCGTATGCAGCCGCCATGCGAGCGAGAGACGTCCTTGAGAAAGCGAGAGTGGTTACAACCCTACAAGAGGCTTTTAAGGGAGCGCACATAATCGTGGGAACAACGGCCAAGCCAGGGGGGCCGTCCTCAATACTCAGGCAGACAATCCCCCTGAGAGAGTTCGTGTCCAGCCTTAGGTGGGATGCGGAGTATGCCTTAGTATTCGGCAGGGAGTCCACAGGCCTCACTAACTATGAACTCTCCCTCTGCGACGTGCTCATCACTATACCTGCCTCGAAAGAGTACCCAACCCTCAATCTGGCGAACGCCGTGGCTGTGGTCTTGTACGAGTTCAGGATGGCCTTCGAATCCGGGAGTATGAAAGTGAGACCTCCCAGCAGGGAAACATTGGAGATAATGCTTAAGTACGTCGATGATATCCTAGCCCGCGTAGACCTGCCCCAGCACAAGAAGAGGAGGCTCTCTCTGATGGCCCGCAGGGTCGCAGGGAGAGTATTTCCCTGCGGGGTGACCGAGGAGGAGGCCCTCTACGTGCTGGGGGTTCTGCGGAGAATAAGGGACATGCTATGTGGGTGAGTTGATATGTCGCTTAGGCCGGCGAGGAACTATAGGGCTCTGCAGAGACCCTACACTAGGAAGGAGTACATCAAGAGCATTCCGTACAGCAAGATTCAGAAGTTCGACCACGGAGCCCCTCACCTAGACTACGACTACGAGATCAGGGTTGAGGCCACAGCGAGCTTCCAGCTCAGAAGCAACGCTCTCGAGGCGGCGAGGATGGCCGTTCTGTCTCAGCTCAGGAAGAGAATCATAGGAGGGCAGTATTTCTTCAAGATAGTTCCATACCCTCACCACATACTCCGAAAGCACGCCATGGCTGGAGTCCACAAGGCAGAGAGGCTGCAGAAGGGAATGCGTCTGGCCTTCGGGAAGCCAGATGGCAGGGCAGCTCAAATAAGGAGGGGGCAGACGATAATGTTCCTAAGGGTCAAGGAGGGGGATCTCGAGGCTGGCAGGTATGCCATGAAGGTAGGCAAGCAGAAGCTCCCTCACATGACCAAATTGGTGGTAGAGAGGATCTCAGGTGGCCAAGAGGTGGCCGAACAAGAGGGATCTTGAGACTACCCTATCAACCTTAGAGCCGATACCAAACCCTCTGCCGTCTCTTGAACAATATCAGACTCCCCCGCAGATAGCCGCAGAGATCCTCTTGGAGGCGGCGTTTCGCGGCGACGTAGAGGGAAGGGTTGTAGCAGACCTTGGCTGTGGAAATGGCATACTCGGACTCGGGGCTGCCCTGCTCGGGGCTTCGCAGGTAATCTGCCTAGACATAGATCCCCTAGCTGTAGTAACTGCATGGAGGAATGCATGGGCTCTGGGGGTGGTGGAGAAAGTGAGAATATTCGTGTGTGACGCTTTGAGGTTCAGCGACAGCGTAGACACCGTCATAATGAACCCGCCCTTCGGAATCAGAGGGGAGACTCCAGACATCTCGTTCCTAGTCAGGGCCCTGAGATGCGCTAGAGTCACCTACTCCATACATAGGGAGGGAAACGTGGACTTCCTAGCAAGAGTCGCATCGAAATACGGGGCAGACCTCACCGATGTATGGAGGTATCCTTTTTCCATAGGCAGGTTCTTCAACTTTCATAGGAAGAAGCAGGTTGAGATAGGCGTGGAGGTGCTCCGTTTCGAGAGGTCATCTTAGGTAGATTGTGGTTAGATTCGTGGAGGTGTTTCAGATTGAATGAGAATAAAGGCGAACTAGTTCTCCCTGGCCAACGGCTGGGAGTAATCGAAGAGCTGCTCCCAGGAGAGGGGGTATACGTAGACGCCGATGGCATGTTGAGGTCAGCCAGGTTGGGCTACTTAGCAAAGGAGAATGGAAGGGTTAGCGTGAAGCCCATCAGAGAGCCCCTTCTCCCGCTTAAGCCAGGAACCAAAGTTGTGGGCGTAGTGTGGGGGAGTGAGAGGGCCCTGTTCCACGTGAAGATATTCGGGGTCGTGAAGCCCAAGGTCAAGCTGGAGAGGCCCGTCTCTGGGATCATACCAAAGTCGCACCCTGCCAACCTAGGAGTGAGGCCTGGAGACTTCATCCTAGCCAAAGTCTGGAGGGTAGATTCGGAGCAGGTTGTGCTAACACTTGCTGGGCCTTCCCTAGGCGTCATATGGGCGAAGTGCCCATCCTGCAGATCCCCGCTGAAGAGGGTGGGCTACACGCTAGTCTGCGACGCTTGCGGTAAGGTGATCCTAGACAGAAGGGTAAGTGACTTATATGGCCAGAACCCTCTGGAGGGGACGGTGTAACGCGGTGAGACACTCGGGACTCAGAAAGATCGAAAAGCGGAGCTTCGTACTCAACGTGAGTCAGGACACTCTCTCTGAGTTTCTCGACTACCTCGAAAGGAAAATGGAGGGCCTCGACTATAGCTACAGATTCGCGGTGCCTGGCAAGCTCTACATCACGGTATACGGGACGAAGGACGAGATGAATAGAGCGGAGAGAATTGCAAGAAGTGCCTACAGGAACTTCTGCGCCGTCCACGCCGAAGGACCCGTGAGGAGGTTTCCAAGGGACTGGATCGATGAGAGGAGGGGTGGAGTGTCCTATAGCCTCATAACCACAGCTCTACTTGCGGCCGGTCACAAGGTTGAGTGGGTTGGCGACGTGCTTGTGACTGACGTCGCGCCAGAGGAGTTTCAGAGCATGATGTCAGAGCTCCAGGATCTGCTGCTCGAGGCCAGGGGAGAGGTCAAGCAGAGGAAAGTGAGAGAGACTCTGATAGCCGCCGCATATGTCACGGGAAGGCCCTTCCTAGATATCCTCGAGGAGGCTCTCGAGGAGGGCCTAATAGAGGAGGATGAGGATGGCGTCTTCTGGTTTAGGGTCTCACCGGAGACTGTTATAGAGAGGTTCAAAGGTGGTGAGTAGTAAATGTCCAGCGGTTCTCAAGAAGAGAGGATGGAGGTGTCTGTCGAGAGGGATGGAGATCTCGCGATCATACGGGTTAGAGGGGAGACCTACACGCTCCTAGATCCCCTCGTAAAGGCGCTTCACGAGATCGGAGTTGACTTCGCAGGATACGACATACCCCACCCACTAAAGGAGGAGGGGGTCCTCTACATAAGGTGCAAGGACGAGGATCCTGTGCGGAAGGTATTCGAAGCCCTTAGGAGACTCAAGGAAGTGTATGGTGGGCTGAAAGAATCCCTCAAATCCGAGTTAGAGCGCGTCGAGAGGATGTAAGCAAACGAAGGACAAGGTAATTATAGTGACACGGGCTGCCTCGCTCGTGCCAGCAGAAGGTCCGAAAAGTGCGGTTGTTAAGATCAGTGGTCTCCTGTTAGATCTCCTACTTTTACTGGTAGCTTACGCGATCGGCGTCTACATAAGGGCCCAGAGCGCTCTGGTGAGCGGTGTCAAGCTCACCTCAGACGACCCGCTCCTCCACTACATGATCACAAAGCAGCTCATTGAGACCGGCTCTATGCCGAGGTACTGGCCCCTCGGGTGGCACCCTTGGTCCTACGATCCAGCGCAGGTCCTTCCTGTACTCCACTACTATCTGGGCGCCTTACTCTACAAGCTAGCCAGCCTAATCAAGCCAGGGGTCTCAGTCCTAGAGGTAGTTGTCTACACCCCTGCGTTCTTCGCGCCACTAGCAGCCATACCCGTCTATCTAGCCGCTAAGCTCCTGTGGCAGGGTAGAAGGGTTCCCGCTTTCGTCGCAGCCATGTTCATGAGCGTGGGCTTCCCGTCGATTATGAGGACAATCGCCGGATTTTACAGACACGAGCAGTTCGCCCTACCGTTCCTCGCAGCTTCGTTCTACTTCACTTTGGCTGCCATGAAGTCTGATGACGATGGGAAGGCCCTTCTGTATGCTGCCCTCAGCGGAGCGTCTTTGGTCTGCGCCGCTGGCCTTTGGGCTGGCTTCAGAGCGCTCTACGACGGATACCCTCTCTTCTTGCTGGCCCTCATCGCTATGGGCAAGGCGAATACGAGGGACTTCTACGCTCTGGCCCTCCCTTCAGGTTACGTTGTGCTCTCCTCCCTCGGTCTGTACCCGCACCTGGTGAGAAGGAGGTTGTACGTAGGCGTCGAGACCACGCTGGTGTATGGAGCGCTGTTGGCTGGCATTCTGTACCTCTGCTGGCCTAAGGTATCTAAGCCAGCCCTCAAGAAGATCGACAGACGGCTTGTCGCGCTGGTTGGCTTTGCAGCGGTCGTTGGCGCGATGTTCGCGTTGGGGGCATACAAGCCGCTAACCGCTAGGCTCCTCAGAGTGGTAGCGCCTTGGATTGAGCTTCCGAAGGGAAGTGTGGTTGAGACTGTTGCAGAGCACCGGCCTGGGGCTTTGGGAGACGCCATGAAGGTGCTAATGTTTCCGACGCTCTTGGGACTTGGCCTGATGCTGCTTGAGAGGTGGAAAGAGAAGGATCACCTCATGCTGGCATATTTCTCCGTGCTGACGCTTTACTTCGCTTTCTCTATAGTCAGGCTACCGCCGTTGGCAGCCCCCTTCATCTCTCTCTCGGCTGCCTACCTGTCCAACAGAGCGTGGGACGCTTTTGAGTCCAAGTTTAGACAGCTTGGGTACATCGGAAGGAAGGGCAGGAAGCGCGTTAGAGTATCCTTCTCTAGAAAGATCAAGGTTCTTGCTCTCCCGTTGATCATGCTGACTCTTGTTGGCGCCCTACCAATTGCAGGGACTGCCTACAGATCCTATCAGATGTCGCGAAGTTACAGGCTCGGATTCACGCCAGGTTGGAATGAAGCATTGGAGTGGCTGCACGAGAACGCCTCGGGCACAGTGGCCATATGCTGGTGGGACTACGGATACTGGCTGGCTTACGGATCAAATGTAACGACGCTCGCGGACGGATTGACGATAAACAGCACGCAGATTAGGCTGATAGCCAGGGGATTCATGGGAACTGAGGAAGATCTTCTTAACCTAGCTATGCAGTTTAACGCCAGCTATGTGGTTATAGACTTACTCGGGGAGCTTTACGATCCGTATAGCCGCCAATTCCTGAGCCCTCACGGCGGAAAGTGGCTGGCCATTGGGTGGATAGCTGGGGAGTTCGAGTACAGCCCCTATAGAGAGCCGATGAAGTTTGGAGAGTACGATATACCGCGGCTCTTCGAATACGTCTCAGAGGCCCAGCGGTACTGGCCTACAGACTACGCGCTCCAAAAGTCCCTCTTCAAGCTCGGCCTGTACGCACTATCGTCGTTCTACAACCAGACATCCAGCGTCACTCCAGAGTTGTTTGACCTGGTGTTCATCGGAGGTAGGTCCGCTGGGGTCCCGAACGTCGCCATCTACAAGGTGAAGGGGATTGACGGATAATGTGCTGAGATACTTTGAGGAGAGAGAGGAACTTGAGAGGCGGGTCTTTCTCGAACTCAGAGAGAGGTTCCTCGCAGAGGCTAGCCCAGAACACTTGAAAGAGCTAGAGCGCCTCGCATTCGCGGCCATAAAGCCGGGCTGCTTTGCGAGAGGGTTAGCCCCGGAAGTCCTGAGGAGACTCGAGGAGGCAGGATTCCGAGTCGTTGACTACAAGGTTACTAGACTCACCCCTGAGCTGATAGACGAGCTATATGCCTTCGTCAGGCTGAAGTACAAGGATTCGTGGTGGATAATGAAGAAGGTATACACAGAATATCCAATGGTGGCGCTCCTCCTTAAGGGCGACCCCGGGAGCTACGAGCACCTCTCAGGCAGGCTGAGAGATCTGCTGGGACCGACCACTCCAGATGCTGGGTCGCCCGGGCACCTCAGGTACGACCTCAAGGGCGTGAACAGAGTCCTAAATTTGGTTCACGCCGCTGACGATCCCGCTGCGACGCTTAGAGAGGCCTTGGTCTTCTTCTCAATGGAAGAAGTTTTGAGAGCCTTGGTCTCGAACAGTGAGGTCGAGTTGAAAAGAGATGAGATAACGCCTGAAGAGGTCGTTGAACTGTCAAGGTGGGAGATCTTCAATAGAGTGAAGACGAGGGCAGCAGATGGATTAGAGGAGAATAGAGGCGAAATCGTAAGGCTTCTTGATAGAGAGGCAGAAATAGTCGAGCAAAACCTGCCAATCGATGAGGAGAGAGCAAAGTTACTGCCAATAGAAGTGGAGCTCGCCCAGTGGGCAAAGAGGGCTGAGAGCGCGTTGAAAGATAGAGTGATCGAGGAGGCCAGAGCGGAGGCTAACGTACGGAGGAAGGGGCTAATCTACGAGAAGTTAAACTCACAGCTCGTGGCTTCGAGGATAGTTCTAGCCCTCAGCGACGAGGAGGAGATGGTCCGCATGAGCGACTTTGACTTCACTCTGATGGCGGCCATATCGGAGGGCTTTGTGGAGGATGATTGGGAGGAGCTAGTCCTGCACAGCACCTGGGCCGTCATGCCCCAGATGATAAACGACTTGAGGAAGAGTGGGAAACTCGTCATTACAGGAGCGTAGGGTATCCCCTTATAATACCCCACTGACACAGACCTAGCTTGAGGGTGGTTCCTTGCCAAAGGATAGGCCGTCCGAAGTTGACGAAAAGACTGAGGTCATCATGATAGTTCAAGATGTTCTCAAACAGGAGGACTACGGCAGGGGAATCGTTAGGCTAGACCCTCAGATAATGAGGGAACTCGGCATAAAGTCAGGAGACTACGTCAGGATCTACGGGTCTAGGGTCACCCACGCGAGGGCGATGTCCTCTGTTCCCATGGACATGGGAACTAGGTTCATCCGGATGGATAAGATCATCAAGGGGAACGCCGGAGTCAGAACTGGCGACAAAGTTAGAGTCAGGCCCGTTAAGACCAGAGTTGCGCACAGAGTAGTCCTTGCCCCGCAGGAGCACACGATAAGGATCAGCCCAGAGCTGGACAGGTGGGTGAAGAAGAGCCTCATCGACTTCGTGGTGACGAAGGGCGACACAGTCCTGATAACACTCTTCAGGAGGTACATACCGCTCGTCGTAGTTGGAGTCTCTCCGAGCTCCTATGGAAAGGTCACAGAAGCAACTGTGGTCGAGATAAGGGAGAGACCTGCCGAGGCTCCCGTCAGCGTCCCAACGGTAACCTACGACGACATAGGCGGCCTGAAAGAGGCGATACAGCGAATAAGAGAGATGGTGGAGCTCCCGCTAAGGCACCCTGAGCTATTCAGACACTTGGGCATAGAGCCGCCGAAAGGCATCCTGCTCTACGGGCCTCCGGGCTGCGGCAAGACGCTCCTGGCCAAGGCCGTGGCCAACGAGAGCGGGGCACACTTCATCAGCATAAACGGCCCTGAGATCATGAGCAAGTACTATGGAGAGAGCGAGAAGAAGCTCAGGCAGATATTCGAGGAAGCCAAGAGAAATGCGCCAAGCATCGTGTTCATAGACGAGATCGACTCAATCGCCCCCAACAGGAATGAGGTCACGGGCGAGGTCGAGAGGAGGGTCGTGGCTCAGCTGCTCTCTCTCATGGACGGACTCGAGAGCAGAGGAGACGTTATTGTCATTGGAGCTACAAACAGACCTGAGGCCTTAGACCCAGCCTTGAGGAGACCTGGCAGGTTTGACAGGGAGATCGAGATAGGAGTGCCCGACAGGCAGGCTAGACTGGAGATCCTGCAGATCCACACCAGGAACGTGCCCCTAGCTGAGGATGTTGACCTAGAGAAGCTGGCAAACGTTACCCACGGGTATGTCGGCGCAGACTTGGCGGCACTGGTGAGAGAGGCTGCCATGGCTGCTCTCAGGAGGATCCTGCCTAAGATCGACCTCGAAGAAGAAACGATACCCCTCGAGGTCCTTGAGAACCTGAAGGTGACGAATGCAGACTTCATGGAGGCGCTGAAGCTGGTTCAGCCCTCGGCTATGAGAGAGATCGCGATCGAGTTGCCGAGGGTGAAGTGGGAGGACATAGGTGATCTCGAGGACGCCAAGAAGGCGTTGAGAGAACTCGTAGAGTTGCCTCTAAAGAGGCCAGATGCGTTCAGTCGGCTAGGCGTAGAGCCCCCGCGTGGCATCCTGCTCTACGGGCCTCCGGGCTGCGGCAAGACGCTCCTGGCGAAGGCAG
>CBEVRO010000026.1:0-16422 GCA_965552295.1 uncultured archaeon
CTCCTCAGCCACAATCTCGCTGAATATCTTGAACATAGTCGCTATGCACCCGAGTATGATGATCAGGTAGCCTACGATCGCGATTATGAGGCCGCCGACGCTAGCAGTGAGTGCCCCGAAATTCACGGTGGGCTGGCCCGTGATGGGATCTATTGTGAAGAGGCCTCCCGCTCCCGCCGCTATGGACGCGATGCCAATAGAGAGAACTACCCCGCCGAGAATCACCCAGCCCAAGAGGAACAGCACGTACACGAAGGCTGCCTTGAAGGCTCGCCCCCAAGTAACCATATTGCAGCGTTGCTGTGCCAGCTTAAAGAGGTTAGTTTTACCTGGCTAAAACGAATCAGTTTTTACTACTGCCATGAGGCCTCAATCCAACTCTAAGCCTCCCCTTCTAAGCGAGCCACTTGGACAACTCACTTCTTCCCCTTGAGCACCTCTATCAGGATTACCGCGAGGAAGGCTATCGCGGCCCAGCGCAGGTTCCCCGTGAGCCAGTACACCAGGAAGCCGACGACTCCTGGGATTAGGAGCATCAGTATGGCCTTCAGGATGAGGACCACTATGATCAGACCCACAAGTATTATGACCAGCGTGAGGATCTGCTGTATGACGCTTGGGTCCACGGGATCCGTAACCTCCAAGTTTTGCTATTAAAGCGACTCGTCAGGTGGCTCGAGTAACCCACGACAGCCCCCGGCAACCTCGCCAAAAATGTTGCAGAGGGGCTAGATGTACCTCTCCCCCTCCACTACGTGGTCGGGGGGACCACCACCCTGATCGGGAAGTCAGGCGGTGTGGCTATGCAGTACACGGTCAGGTTGGCCACAGATGCGGAGTCGCCCTTGTTGGCCACGACGAACTTGAGAGTGGGATTTCTAGTCTCCAACGGGGTGAAGATAGGCTTGGCGGTAGCAGGTGAGCGTGGGGCGACCTACCACGGGCGGGTGAGCCAGTCTATGCGCAGGTAGGGCTTGGGGGATCTGCGCGCTGAGCGGAGGGAGCGAAGGTCGAGGGGCTCAAGGGCCCGATAAGGCTCGAGGACGTCTCTATGGTATTTGAGAGCGAGCTGAACGTCAAAGGGCTCCCTCGGAGGCGTACTTCGGCTTTGAGGGCACCGACATGGCCGAGGGACTGAGAGCCTTAGAGGTAGGAGGCTGTTCGCGGGCGGAGTGGCCACCGTGCTTGACGGGCTCCGGCTGGGCTTCGAGGTTTTCGTACTGACCGATGCGGTAAGGGGTGTGGATGTCAATCTGGGGGCAGCGAGCGGGCCCTAGAGGAGATGCTGAGGCCCGGAGCGGTGCTGGTTGAGATGGGTGAGGTAAAGGGCCCTAAGATCCGAGGAGTCACTCCTCAGGCTCCCCGAGCCTCCATCCGCCGGCGACCCTGCCTACGCCCCTCCTGCCGAGCTCCTTCGCTCGACGGAGGAGCCCGGAGATCCCAGCCTCGTCTAGGAGCACGACCCCCTCTTGAAGGGCGTCCAAGAGTATAGAGGAGTAGGGAAGAAGCCTCTCCGCCTCATCCGGGGTGAACCAGTGCACGTCGGCCGGTATATTGGAGGACCTGAGAGTTCTGACCAGCCTGTCCCTGAGCTTGGGGTTCTTGGCGATGAGCAGGATGTCAAAGTCGCTGGCGGCGGCCGCCTCACCCCTAGCCCAAGAGCCGAAGAGCACGACTGAGGCTCCTGATCCGCTGAGGGCACGGATCACGTCGCGGAGGGCCCTTAGCCTCCTCTCAGCCCTCCTCTCCGCCGACCTCGAGAAGTTCCTTAGCATACCGCAGGATCACCTCCGCGCACCTGACCGCCCCCTCGGCCTCCTCCCTGGTGTACTCCCTCACTCTGGCGTCCGGGTACCTCGCCTGAACGTAGTGCTCCTCTATTCCGGAGCACCCGGAGACTTCCTCGGGGACCTCAGCTATCTCCGAGATGGCCTCGAGGAGTTCGGTTATGGAGTGAGTCAGGGGCTTGTAGCCGGTCTTCCCTATCAACACGGCCTTGAGGGCCATCTCGGCTGCCTGCTGCGCTGAAAAGGCTGCAATGTCGTAGTACCCCTCCTCAAGTTCCCTCTTCGCCACCTCGGCGAACCTCCTAGCCTTTCTGAGCCAGGAGAGGGCGATCGCCCTGAGCCCCATCCCGAGGGGGTGCCGCGGCTGAATTAAAACGCTCCTCCGGAGGCGCCGCGGAAGCCTTATTCCGTTGGTCGCCCGCGGCGCCTCTGAGGGGAGACCAGGAGGCTGGCGCCGCTCGCGGTCGTCATCCTCCTGATAGCCGCCGGAGTCGGGGGTACTACTTCCTCCTTTGGGCCAGGCGCGGAGCCCCGCCTCTCTGTGGAGCCCGTGTCATCCGGCGCTAAACTCGTCAGAGAGGATGGGGCCGTCGCGGTAGAGGCCCCCCACGGGACAAGGTTCTCGGTCACCTTCAGGATCGAGCACAGGAAGAAGGGGGACAGGGTGGCCTGCTACTGCGAGACTTTCAACGGCGGGCCCCACCCAGGCAAGAGGCAGGAGCGGCGGGCCTGACGCTGGAGTCCCTGCGGGGCCTGCTGGTCTGGGTCGAGGCCGACGGCGAGGTGCAGATCTACCTAGACGGTAGGCCCGTTGGATACGGGAGGGGGGAACGTGGAGGTCCCGGCTGGGTCCCACGAGCTGGAGGTGAGGGGGGACTTCACAGAGGCGTACGTGGGGCTCAGGCAGGTTCCCCCATCCTGAGGGTGCTGCTGGTCTCGGCGTCGGTGCTGGGGCTCACACTGTCCGTCGTCGGCGTGGCTGGCGGGTTCCTCGGGAGGCGCGCGGGGAGGCGGGCTAAGCCTGAGCCCAAGCCCGAGCTGGAGATATGACCTGACCTCGACCCACCTCGGTCTAGGGCGGGAAGATCCTCCTGCCGAGGGCCCTGTACCCCTTGTCGTAGATCTCCCTCACCCTGAAGACGAGGGCGGGGCACCAGGGATGGGTTCTCTCCTCGCCCGGCTTGGCGTGCATGACGTCGTGCAGCAGGTTCGCGTACTCGTACCACGGACCCGACTCGTGGATCTCCGCCGACGCCTTCGCCTCGTAGGCCCCCTCGTCCGGCGGGATCAGGAAGCCCAGCGAGGCCTCTCCGGTCGCCCTCACGTTCTCCCACGTCCTGCCCTTGGACATGAGGTGGGTTACAAGCGTGAGGGGATCTACCCTCTCGGGGTCGTAGACGATCCTGAGCAGGAGCTTGGCTGCGTCGGACATGTCTCCACCCCTCTCGAGGAACCCCCTCAGCTCTGAGATGGTCTCGTCCAGCAGCTCCTCCCTGACGGCGAACCCGACCATGAAAGGCGCGACGTTAAGCCCAGCGGGGCCGTGCGTGGCCACCATCGGAGCCATCCTTGGGGCCAGCCGGAGGAGGTCCACCGGGTCGAACCTTCCCTGCACCGCGCTCTCAACTAGGCGACGTCTAGACCAGAAAAGAGCCTCCACAAACTCCCTCGGAAGGTCGTCCAGTCGCACGCGCCGGTGGGCGGGGCGGGGAGAATTAAACCCCGACCCCCACCCGTTCCCCACGGTTGTGAAGTGGTCCGGGCCCACCACCAGCCTCTCCAGCCCGGAGGGGAGCGACCACATCCAAAGCAGCTCGTAACTGAGCCTCGGCCTCCCGACCCGCGAGCCGGCGCCGCCCAGCAGGAGGTCCAGCAGCTCCGGCGTCGGCGGCCTTACCCACTCGGCCGCCAGGAGGCCCGCCATCTGCCTCGTCAAGTCGATCGCGTTGTCGAGCGTTCCAGGCCTGTCCACCAGGCCGACTTCGAGCACCCGGGTCCCTGTGTACGGTCTGGCCGCGATCACTTCCTCCCAGTCCCTGATCTCGTCTCCCCTGACCTCCCAGCCCCCGGCCTACTTCTTCCCCCAGCACCTCGATGATGACGGCGAGGAACGCCAGGGCCGCCCACCTGAGGTTTCCTGTCAGCTAGTAGACCGCCAAGTCACCGCCCCGGGTATGAGGAGCATGAGGATGGACTTCAGGATGAGGATCACTATCACGAGCCCCAGCACGATTATGAGCATGGCCAGCACGTCGTGGAGGAACGCCAGGTCCACGTTGGTTCTCCCTCGCCGCAATACAAATTAAAGGGCCGCGCCCGGGTGAGCGGGCTCCTTTGGGGAACTTTTTAATGGTCCCCGCGGGCGACGTGGCAAGTCTGACTGCCCTTCTTCGGGGTCGTGCTCCTGGCGCTTCGGGCGCTAAGGACTCGCAGAGCTAAGAGCTAGCTGGCCGCCGGCTGACGGCGCTGTCTCGTCGCGATGCGAAGGATGCTCAGGGGGTGGGGCTAGGGTACCCTCACCGCCTGGCTAAGCATCGGCCAGTAGACCGCGTTTGCAACGGTTGCCTTGAGCGCGAAGTCGAGGGCTATGCACGCGAGCGCGAGAGCGAGCTGCTTCCTCGCATCCCTAAGGCTCAGGTCGGTCAGCTTGAGGAGCCTGAGGAGCGGTATGGAGAGAACCACTCCTAGGTTGACGTATCCCACCACCCTGATTATCGCGTAGATGGGCCAGCCGAAGATCAGCGGGACCCATAGCTTTCCGGGCTGAGCGTGCACTATGAGGCACCCGACGTAGTAGTTCATGTAGTTCAGCAGGAACGACCCCAGGAACAGCCCCAGCAGCCCGGCGCTGATTAGGGAGAGCGCGGAGAACACCGCGATCTCTCTGAGCTTAGGCGCGACGAAGAGCCTCGGGTCGCCTTCAGGGCCGGCGCCAGTCTTTATCCACTCGAACATCTCATACCTGTAAGACTCGCCGTGGAGCACTAGAGAACCTATCTGCTCACCGAGGAGAACGGTGAGGGCTATCATCGCCACCGTGGAGGAGAACGCCCAAAGGAGAACGTGCCTGGCGGCTCGCCAGTTCTTGCTGGCCCTCAGGTCGGCCAGGTAGAGGGGGTAGATGGCAGCCGTCATGACAGCTGGGAAGAGTATTGGGTGGAGCTTAGCTAGCGCTAGCCCCAGTGCGGCCGAGCCGAACCCCAGAGCGAGAGCAGCAAGGTCTCCCTTCCTTCCTGAGCTCAATTCTGTGAACTTCTCGAGGAGCACAAGGTCAGATCGAATGAGGTCTCTATAACTGTTCGCCTCAGAGCCTCTCTGCTGGGCTCTGCCAGCTGCGTAGAGACCAATCACTCCCGGGATGATGAGCAGGCAGGCGAGTTGCTGCTGGAAGCTCAGGCTCTCGCCGAGTAGGATTATGGCGAAGACGACCCCGAAGAGGGCTGAGCTGGCGAATATCACGCTGGTCCTGCCCGCCCCTATATGATGAAGCGCCGCCACGTAGAGGACGAGCGAGGAGCCGACGCTCACGAACCCGAGGGCTGCTAAGAGGAGTACGTGGCTTGGTTCGAGCTTGATTTCCACGCCGATCACCGGCGCCAGTGCGGTAAGAGTTCCTCCCCCCAGCAGGGACTTCAGGCCAGCTATCTCTAGGGGATCTCCCCTGACGCTGAGAATCCTGCTGATGAGGTTGTCCACGCTCCAGAGCAGGCAGGCCATCACTACCAGTGCGTTTCCAAGCGGATCTCCCACGCCGCTGTCACCGGCGCCCGCCCACGACAGGACTGCGACGCCAGTCAGCGTGGCAACCAGAGGAGGGAGTTCACCGGGCCTCAGCCTCTCATCTAGGAGGGCGGCCGCCAGCAGAACCGTGAAGGCATTCTCCGAGACCGAGAGGATGGAGGCGCTAGAGGCTGTGGTCATGCTAAGCCCTGTCATGAAGGCAATGGGAGCCAAGACGGCGCCGAACAGGGCCATTGGGACGAGCATGAGGAAGTCGCTTTTTCTGACCGACGGAAAGGGTAGCTGAGGTAGCCCGAAGAACCTGTAGAGCGCGCCGAGATGGCTCCAAGAGGAGGCTCTTAACGAGAGGAGCAGGACCCCAGACAGCAGGTAGGCGAGGCTCGCCACACCCAGGGGGTGCATGTCCTCTAGGAGCAGCTTGGCTAGCGCGCTCCCCACTCCGAAGAATGCCGCCGAGAGCAGCGCCGACATGTAGCCCCAGTGGTGAGTCATCCTCAGAGCCGTCTCCCCGCCTATCCTAAAATCTGGTTATCCCTCGTAAGCCAAGCCGCCGGGAGAAGGCTACCGTGCGCCGCCGAGTCCTCTGCCAAGGGCAGACATCTGTCAATCCTCCATCCGAATTCATTTTGGAGAGCTCGGCGTAGGCAGTTCTTTGGGCTAGATCTCACGCAGATTTATGACCCTCACTCTCAACCTGTCCGCATTCCTCAGGATGTACTTGTCGCTCGTCAGGAGGGGCAGGTCTCGCTCTCTGGCCATGTCCATGTGGAAGGAGTCAAAGTAGTGGAGCCTCCTAGGTCCGCCGTAGAGGGCGGGCTCTGTACAGTTGGAGGGCCTCTGTGGCGATCTCAGCGGTAACGGGGATCGTCCTGTGCGGGATGGAGACCACGTCCCTCAGGAAGGACTCAACCACCTCTAGAGAGATCCCTTAGCTCCTGAGCGCCGAGGCTATGTCGTCGTAGGCCTCGCCTGAGGCATAGGGCTTGATAGTCCCGCTGAGGATCGGCTCCATCACTTTCTTGCTGTGCTAAGGAGGGCCAAATGCGACGCAAGATGCCTCAGCATGCGCCGAGCACAGATCTAAGGGGCTAACTTCCCATCACGAGAGCAGAGTCTCAGCGCTTGATGAGACGCAGGAGCTCTCGATGAGTCACCAAGATGCCGGTCTCGTACCCCCTCTCCTCCAAGAACTTCCTGAGCGCTTCATCCATGGTGATGAACCTCATGCCCTGAACCAGCGCGGTGGCGTACAGGAGGTTGTCCACCGCGTCTTTGTGTCCCTCCGCCCTAAGCCTGAAGGCCAGTAGGACAGCCTCGTCTGGGGGGTCTATCCAGCGGTACAGACCTGACCTGAGCAGAGAGGGCACCGATCGCCGGACTATCGAGTTTAGGTTCAGCTCAACCCTAGAGGCCTCTCTCACAACCTTCCCAATGAGCTCCACCCAGCAGGCGGAGAGGCAGAAGTACTCTACGTCGCCATTCAGTCCAGCCTCCCTCATCTTGGCGAGATCACTCCTCGTGAGTCCTCTCACCCTGATCCCAAAGGATGGTAGAAGATAAGTGGTGTCTAATAGCGCCCTAACCGTAGAGCTCACACTGCTCCTCCTCCGACTCCCTCTCGAACTCCTCCACGGTTGTCTCGGCCCATGGCTTGATTGAGAGGGCAAGAGACAGAGGGTCCTGTATGAACTCTAGGATCACTCTCCCTTCCTTTACGCGCAAGATAGCCCTGTCCCCCTCCCTCACGCCAAGTTCCCTCATGATGGATGTGGGGAGGTAGATCGCCCCCTTCTTTCCGACCTTGACGACTTTAGTCTGACTCAAGATTATTCACCTGGCATATGTGAATTTTCTGGTAAATTAAGTTTAACCTGACATGTGCTCCAACCTCTCCCAAAATGACTCCGCGCTCAATGAGACACAGAAAGAGCTATTAGACCGCAGATTAAGGAAATATTCCTTCCGGAGGCAGGATAGCCGGGAGGAAAACCTGCTTGGAGATACCTACCGATCTTCTCATACCGCAGAGGATGCCCGTCTAGGCCCATCGATGGAAGGGTGAACCAATAGTCTATACAACGCGTTCCCAATCACGTTATACACCTTGCGGATCACTAGATTGATGCGAAGCTGGTGGACCCTGGCCACGGTGTTGACGCTCCTTCTATCCACCCTCTACCTGGCTTCTTCGCTCCTCAAGCTCCCCCCGGATAGGATCTCTCAGCAAGGCGCCCCAGACCGAGTGACGCTCCGCGTCAAGAACTGGCTCCAGCTTGATAGGGTGGGGGAGCCGATCACGTCCGGGATCCCGCTTCCCAAGGGGGTCCTCTGGAATGGGAGTAGGCTGAGGCTCCTCGATGAGTCTCTGGCGGAAGTCCCGGCGCAGTTCAGGGTTCTGGCCAGGTGGGCCGATGGGAGCATCAGGTGGGTTCTACTAGACTTCCAGTGCACAGTCGAGGCAGGCGGCGAGGCTAGGTACTACCTGGAGCTTGGGGTGGAGCCGGAAGAGTTCGACTCCCCGCTCAGAGTGGAAGATCGAGGGGACTGCCTGTGGGTGGAGACGGGCCCTCTAGGCTTCGCGGTCAGGAGGGCGGGGTCACCACTGCTGGGCCCCTTCTATCTAGATCTGGACGGGGACGCCGTCCCTGAGACTCAGATCGCCAGCGGTGGAGACTTCGTGGTCACGGGAGAGGACGGCGAGAGGTTCCTGTCAAGCCTCGGCGTCAAGAGCGTGGAGGTCGAGGAGGCGGGAAAGCTTAGAATTGCGATCAAGATCAGGGGGACTCACGTCAGCCCCGACGGAAGAGGGCTGCTGAACTACACAATCAGGGTCCACGCCTTCGCGTGGAAGAGCTACCTCAGGATTTACTACACGGAGGAGAACGGCCTACCCTGTCTCAACGACGGTGCTGGCCAGCCGAACTGCCTGAAGCTCGGGTCCCCCAACGGCGTAAGGTTCGAGGACGCCTCTCTGGAGCTGGCCTTGACTCCAAGAGGGGGGCCGACATTCGCGATCCCAGACGACGAAGGCAACATCATCACCGGGTCCTTGGAGACATCTGCCTACGTCTATCAGGACTCCAGCGGGGGCCAAGACTGGGATAGGTGGCCAGGAACTACGTTCAGAGGGTATGTGATCGTCGCAAATGGGAGGGAGTTCTACAGGGGACTCAGGGCTGAGGGCTGGGCCGACCTGTCCTTCGAGGACTTCGGCCTGACGGTCGGCAAGAGGTACTTCTGGGAGAGCTACCCCAGCGCGATCGAGCTGACCAGCGACGGGGTCGTCTTCGTGAGGCTCATGCCCAAGTTCTTCTCTCAGCCCTTCGAGCACAGGGCTGGCGAGCACAAGACCCACGAGATCTTCTTACACTTCCACGGCGGTCGTTTCAGCGAGTCAGACGCCAACGTCGTGCGCGCTCTCTCGGACCCGCTGCAAGCGAGGGGGCCTGCCGAACTATACTTAGAATATGGCCTGTACGAGAAGTGGCCTCTCTACAACCCTCAGATCCTGTACTACTATGAGATCAACAACCTGGCGGCAGTGAACGGCGCCTCGGGGCCCTACGGGGCGAACCTCTTCGACATCAGGGAGATGGTTGACTTCTACGGCTGGATGCACTTTGGAGACGTCAGGGTCGTGGACGAGGACGGCGGGACTGGGCAGACGAATCTCCAGTACGACTTCGAGTACGGCATGCTGGTTCAGAGCCTGAGGCTCCTAGGCAGCGACGACGTGAACTCTCGCAGGTGGTGGCTCCTCGGAGAGCAGGCCGTCAGGCACACGGCCGACATCGACATTCTACACGTCCACTGGGGAGACCCATCCCAGCCCTCATCCTACTGGATTCAGTGGTGCTGGGGAGGGATGTTCTGGCACACTCCTCACGACGAGAGCGGGATTGTCAACCCTCACAGGGGCGCCTCGCCGAGCCTAGAGTTCCAGTTCGTCAGGGGGCTGTTCCTCTACTACTACCTGACCGGCTACGAGAAGGCCCTCGAGGCGGCCATGGAGGTCGCCGAGAACACGTACTGGCGGGTTGTGAACGGGCCGGGCGAGCCAGGGTACAGCGGGACGACCAGCGATGAGGCTCGCGCCCCTGCAAACGCGCTGGAGATCCTGCTCGCGGCCTACCAGGCCACGTGGGACGAGAGGTTTCTAGAGGCGGCGAGGAAGGTCGTTGAGGAGTCGCACTTCAACAAGAAGTGGTACAAGAACGGGCCAGTCTCGGACTACGCCGGGAGGTCCGTGGCCCCGTGGCAGCAGGCGATGCTCATGGTCGCGCTTGGTAAGTACCTGGACCTGATGCGGGAACTCACGGGTGAGATAGACGAGGAAGCCAGGAGTTCTCTGCTGGGCTACGCGGACTGGATGCTGAGATACGCGTACCACGCTTCTGGCGACTCGGCCTTCAGCGGACCCCACTTCGTCTACAGGTGGTGGGGGGATGGTAGGGTCAGCGACTGGAGCCCAGGAGGAGGAGCCAACGCCTGGATGCTCGTGATAAGCGACGCCTTCGTCTACGCTTGGGAGTACTCCGGCAACTCCACGTACCTCGAAATAGCGGAGCAGCAGTTCCGGGCTGGCTCGCAGTACTTCTGGTTCGAGGGCAACCCTGAGGGGCAGTTCGCCACGGGCAAGCAGCACGCTATCCTGTCGACCAGCGGGTTCAAGTACTCCTATCTCCTCTACGAGAGTTACGCTTCAAACTCCGGGGGAGGAGATACGGCGCTAGAGGAGGCACACTCTCAAATCGGCGGAGGGGCGCTGAATCGCGTAGCGCCGCGCATCTACGGGTGAGATTCCCCTCAGGCTCTCACTAGGGGAAGGGCGTTAGAGGCCCAGAGGTACAGGCCCACTGTGATCGGTGTTGGTCGGCGGACTGCCAGCGGTTAGTGCCCTCACCGCTTACTACTCCCCACCTTTCCCGACAGATCATTCGTCTGTACAACGCATTCCCAACGAATCTATATTCGCCGGACTCACTTTACTCGGTGTAAGCTTTGTCTAGAGGTGCTGCTGTAGCCCTGCTAATCCTCCTCATCTTGGCTGGAGCTGCCGGAGCGTTGGTGATCTACAAGCTACATGCTCCTGCAGAGAGTGATACTCAGCCTCCAGGCCCGTCAGTTACCACCGCCGCTCCACTCAAGCCTGGCGAGACGACCCAGCCCGTAACAGCCGACATAGTTGAACTCAGCGTGGGGGAGGTGGAGTACGAGGGGAAGAGGATCCGGGTCGAGGAGTTCTTCATAGTAAACCCGCTCACTGGGGACAAGCAGAGAGCCAGGCTGTACTACATGGAGGGAACTTGGCCAGCTCTAATCATGGTTCCAGGCAGGGGTGGCGACTCTGAGATCTTTGAGAAGGGCAATGGAGCCCTGTACGCCGCCTCTAAGGGCTTCCTCGTCGTGACCTTCGACCCGCTGGGCAGGGGAGAGAGCGAGGGCGAGCCCAACGACTACGGCAGGCTGGATCAGGCTACGCTCTACCAGCTCTACCTGCTGGCCAAGCAGAGGGGAGACGGCAGGGTCGGCGTGCTGAGCTTCTCCTTCGGAGTGGCCATGGTCTCTGGGGCTCTGGCGGACTACGACATGCCCATTGAGCTTTGGGTGGACTGGGAGGGCCCCTCTGACAGGATCTTCGCTCAGGTCTACTGCGGCGAGATCCCCAGGGAGCAGATAAGGAGCGTCCCTGACGAGGAGCTTGACAGGGTCAAGGAAGAGATCTGGCAGAAGATCCAGAGCGGGTACTCTGGAGAGCCGGGGAGCTGCTACGACAACGCCTACTGGGAAGAGAGGGAGGCAGTCAGGCTAATCGAGAGGGTCAGCGCATCAGAGGTGGGCCTCTACGTAAGGCTCCAGAGCGATAGAGACCATGTCCAGCCCAACTACGACCACAGCATCCTTATGGTGAACACAATGGCCGGGCTGGGATTCAGGGTCAGGCTGAACTACGGGCCGGAGAACGTGACCTACGACAGGCGGAACATCACTCTATACCTCTACCCGACCGAGAGGGAGGTTGAATCAATAGTGAGGGCTGTGGACATAGCTTACGACTTCTTCTACGGAAGGCCCAAGCCCTACCCCATCTACGTCACGATCGTCATGCACAACGAGGACCCACCTACCAACCCGGACTTCGTGGCCAACCCAGGCACATACCTCCAGTGGCGGAACCAGCTCGTCAAGTTCGCGAAGCTCTTATCCACGTACGGCGCGGCTTTCGACTGGCAGTCCGAGTGGAACTTCTTGGAGGCCACTAGGCGGTACGACGTTGGGGAGGTCAGGACCAACACGGACGGGATGAACGTGGTCCAGTTCCTGAACTCTCTGGGCTTCTCCATAGATCCGCACTCGCATGAGAGGACCTACAACTACGCGGATGTGGCCCACCTGCTCACTCTGCTGGGCGTCCAGCCGTCGAGCGTCGTGGGAGGCTTCCTCTACTACCCTCCGGACAACAGGCAGGGCTGGGAGAAGTTCAGGTCTCCACTGAGAGGTAACGTCTTCCCCGACGCGGAGTGGAAGGGGGACATACTCTGGGGCGCCGCAACCGCTGGCCACAAGGGGCCTGACCTCTTCGCCTCCGGCGTCTGGAGGCCGAAGGATAGATACCACTTCATTACTCACGACCCCAGCGGGGCCCTGATATACGTGGGGTCATACAAGAGGTCCAGCCAGATACTCGGAGGGCTCCCTGAGCTCGTTAGGCTCGTCGAGGAGGGGAGGTTAGAGCCTGGCAAGATGTACACGGTCTCGATATTTGTCCCTCAGGGCTTGCTGAACGACGACTTCATCGCATGGTTTGAGGAGAACGTGCTCAGGCCCCTCCAGCTGTACGAGGAGATGGGCGTGATCAGGTGGGCCACGATTCCGGAGGTAGCTCGTATCTGGCTGACGGATTACGGCGGGGAGCCGAACATCTATATCCCCGAGGAGGACAGAGAGACCATAGAGGGGCTATTTTCGCCGTAAAGGGTCTTCACAACTCTCGAAGGCCCTTCCCGGTGATCCCCGACCGTAGAAGCGGGGAAGTCGGCTAGCAGGGTTGTCCCTCGGCTCAGATCCTGCCCTCCTCCCCGAGAGTACCTCTCCCACAACCCCCAACTCCCTAACGAGGGTATTTACCTCTGAATCCCCTCCTACTTCCTCCCCAATTGGCTCAGCAGGAGGAGAGCCCGGCTGGAACGTGCGAGCAGGAGAACGGGGCCGAGCACGTTGGCAGGCTGGCCAAGAGGAGGCCAGATCTCAGGATCGTCGTCGTGAACCCCAGCCCATACCCCGCCCACGCCATTCCGCTAAGGCCGAATGTCTACTACGTCCCGGCCACCATGCCCGACACTATGATAGCGACGCTGAGGCTAGTTCAGCTAGTTAGGGCCAAACAGAAATCTAGGGAGATCCTATTATCCGTCAGATCCGCCAGAGAGGCTATCTCTCACAAGAGGAGAGCGGGAGATTGACTCGTGGGTCGAGCAAGATCTTCTAGCCCCTTCCTAAAAAAGGAGGGAGCTGCCTGTGATATACACGCCATTGGTATTAGTACGTCTTTTTTCTTCTCCTTTAGAGCGTTAGTACATGTTGCATCTGCGATTTTTCCAGAGACTCAAACTCGCTAGCTAACTCCTTAATAACGCATTTACAGCTGTACTCTGGACATATGGCACACACTGGCGGACACACACTCGGGCGCCAGCGTGACCTCGGCGGTAATGCCCTCTCCTCCTTCTCCCACCTGGTCTCACATCCCCTCCAACCGATCCAGAGGTCTGCCGGACCTACTCGCGATCATCAGGTTTGGGCCTATCTTCGGCTGGTCTAGGCGCCCAGCTCCTCAAGCTGCTTAGCCAGAGTCGATGCCAGCTCACGAAGAACCCTCACCTTCTCCCGCGCCATTGCGTGCACCCTGGTGGGGTCGACCGTAGCGTATGCGTGTACTAGGAGATTTCGGAATCTGGCCATGCCTATTCCCTCCTCGACTAACCTGGGGCTGAGCCTGCCTGCCTCGCCCAAAACCCTGAAGACGTCTGCATAAGTTTCGGGCGACCTCCTCCCGACCTTAGAGGCGAGCATGTTAGCCAGGTCTATCACGACCTCAATGGCCACCTGGAAGCTTCTCTCAGCTGCGGCGGGCGCAAATCTATCTTTCAAGAAGTCCTCCAAGCTCATAGCCGATATCTCATCAAGCCTCCTGAGCGCGGACTCCAGCACACGGATTCGCGCATCCACCTTCTCTCCCACTTCAGACCCCCACGTAAGATCTAGCCCTCGCGGTGTGGGGCTCTAAGATTCTCTTGAAGTCAAAGTACTCCCTCAAGGCCCTCGATCTAAACTCGTGAAAGTCCCACTCGTCTCCGTAGATTAGCACCCCCTCAAGGGCTATGAGGCAGGCAAGCACCGGAGGCGCCTCTCGCAGGTTCACTACGTCGGCGCTTATCCCCCTCCTCTCCAACTCTTCGGCCAGCTCCAAAACGTCGCAGTCGCACAGAATGGCCACATCTACATCGCTCAATTTGGTGGCCTCTCCCCTGGCCCTAGATCCAAACAGCACAGCCAGTCTAATTCCATAGCGAGCGGCCAGCTCTTTGATCGCCGCTTTCAAGGTCACTACCTGAGGATCGCTCATGCCCCCTTTCAACCACCGGGAAGGAGGTAGTCCTCAGGGATAATTTAGGATTGCTGGGCAGGTCACCTTCAAGACTGTGGCCGCGACGAACACGGCGTACCCAAGCCCGCCAGTCATCAGGCTTTCCCTCTCCGATGGTGTGAAGGAGGCCCCTCAGACCTCCCTCGTAGAGCCAACCCCTATCTCCCCGTTAGGTGAGAGGTACTCGCGGCGAGGCCGGACATCCAGCCGCCGGGTACTCTGGAGAGCCTGGGAGCTGCTGCAACAACGCCTGGTGGGCTGTCAGGCTGAGTGAGAGCGCGCGAAAAAGGCGCCGCACTCAGGAAAAGAGGGAAATTGCCGAGCGCTCTCTGCTTGATGAGCCGAGTCGAGCACGTTGAAGTCCGACCTTTTTTTCACACCGAACGACATACTTCCACCTAGGATGGTTCCATTATCTGACTCGCGAGTCTTCCAATGCGCTCACCCTTAATCTAGGGAGGACCTCCGAATTTGGCTCAAATGAGATCGGGAATAGAAGGAGTCAGGAGGTTCTATGATCTGACGGCGCAGGAGGAGGATGCCAGGCTGTTCAGGGACAGGTATCACCAGCTGGAGTTCATCGTCACGATGCACTACCTCAGGAAGCACCTGCCGGGCTCGGGCAGGATCCTCGACTGCGGGGCTGGCTCGGGTCACTACGCGATCGAACTCGCCAAGATGGGGTACGAGGTGGCCGTCTTCGACCTTAGCAGGGAACTCCTGAAGCTGGCAAGGGCCAAGTTTGGGAGAGAGGGGCTCGCCGAGCGCTTCCTCGCGGTAGTTCAGGGGTCCTCAACGAATTTAGGCTGCTTTGAGGATTCGTACTTCGATGCGGCGCTATGTCTGGGGCCGCTCTACTGCCTGATAGAAGAGAGCGATCGAGACAGAACCGTTAGGGAACTCTGGCGTGTCCTAAAGCCGGGGGGCGTGCTCTTCGTCTCCGCCATCAGCCTGTTCGGCATATACGGAACGGTCGTGGCCGAGTTTCCGTGGGAGCTGACCGACGAGAGGCATCAGGAGATGCTGGAGCGAGGAATCCACAGAGGAGAGTGGCACGAAGACCCCAGAGTGTTTCCAGACGCCTACTTCTGGAAGCCCCTCGACCTGAAGGCGTTCATGGAGGAGAGGGGATTCGAGACCATCGAGATGGCCGCCTGCGAGGGAGTGGTTACCCACCTGAGGGAGAGCGTCAACTCGCTGAGCGAGGAGCAGTGGGAGAGGCTCAAGCGGATAGTCGTCGAGACTTCCAACGACCCCACGATAATAGGCCACAGCGAGCACTTCCTCTGGATCGGGAGGAAGCGACCGCGATAAATCGCCCGGGTTAATACGATAGCCCTCACACAGTAGGAACTTAGGGTCTCATGCCCAGGGTCTGCGTGGTTGGACGCATTCACCTGCGGGCCCTCCGGAGGGAATCGAGCAGGAGTCGTCTACTGAGCCGGTGGATATCCGAAGATACTGTCAAGAAGTTGGCGGGGAGATAGCCAGCTCTGAAAAACCATCTTCATTTCTGGGTGAGCGGAGAGCGCCCTCAGACCTAGGTCCATTACCCAGCGACCGTGGAGGTGGACGCCTGCGGCCGCGACCGTGTCGCAGCTCTGCACTCCCACGCGAAGAACCAACGAGCCTTGGGAAAGTTCATTAACAAGTTCTACCGGCCTGGCCAAGTGGCGGAGCGGAACGGAGCACGTATATCATATCTTGGAGGCACTCTGGGCATCTTGAGCGTCGCTGCCCTGTGGGGGAGTACGTTCCCAGTCATGAAGCTGGCATTTTCTCAGGCAGATCCAATGCCCTTCCTAGCTGCCAGGTTTGCGTTTGCCTCTCTCGCGCTCTGGGCCGCGATTAGGATCTCGGGAGCGAAGCCTAAGATAAGTAGAGGGGGGCTCGCGGTTGGCGTCTTGGTCTTCCTCGGATTTGCGCTTCAGCTTGAGGGACTCACGGGGACTTCCGCGACCAAGTCGGCATTCATAACGGGTCTCAACGTACCCATGGTGCCCCTAGTTGAGTACGTTGCCTTCCGGAGGAAGATGAGGCTCCGCGCCGCTCTGGCCATCGCGCTCGGGTTGCTGGGACTGAGCATGCTCACAGAGGCAGTTAGAGGGATCACTCCCTCCCGAGGGGACATCTTGACGCTGGGGTGCGCGGTTCTCTGGGCTCTCCAGATAGTTGCGGTGGATAGGCTCGCCAGGGACATTGAGCCAGCTAGCTTGGCTCTAAACCAGGCTCTCCCAACGCTGTGCC
>CBEVRO010000027.1:0-14970 GCA_965552295.1 uncultured archaeon
CTAATGAGGGAGGTCGAGGGAGATGACTAAGATCCACAGCAAGCTGCCTCAGATCATAGACGCCTCCACAGCCAGAGCTCTCCTCATCTTTAGTTCAATTTGGAGGACCGTGATACTTCAGCGTAGAGGCCAGAGCGTGCGAGTGGATGTTTACAGGGGATCCGGCAGGGCCAGGATCAGAATATACGAAGGAAGGGCTCACCGCAGCAGGCCGAAAGTAGACATCTCGCTGGACGGCTGGGAGTTCCGAGGCCTCCTGAGGGCCAGGATATTCAGGTCCTCCATAGATCTCGAGCGCAGGCTGGAGGCCAGAGGCTTCATCCACAGGATAGAGGAGCACCCCGACAAGATAGTGTTGGTCTGGGAGCCCCTCGTCGACCGCTTCAAGCTCCAGCCCCTGCTCAGAGGCCTCCCAACCGTGCCAATAGTCGAGAAGTCCTCTAACACCTACACGATCACGCTGGACATCCTCGAGGAAAGCGACGTCAGAACGGCAGGGCCTCCCGGTCCTCGAGGGATCAATACGGCGTCAGTTTTCGCTCCAGGATCCAGGAGTCCTCCTGAGGAAAGTGACGCCGATTTCTGGGACGAGGATTCCGACGTCACTATCCCGTCGACGTCCTTTCTCCTGGAGGCCAAAAGCGACGTCAGTATTGGGCCTCGAGAGGATCCACGTGGGGCGGAAAGCGACGTCAGTTTATCCGTCCAGGATGCCAGCGAGCTCAAGGATTCTGACGTTACTTTCAGGGCTCGGGATCCAGTACCCAAAACTGACGTCACTTTCACGTCGTCGAGCTCGGAATCCTGGACGCACAACCGGCGTCAGGATCAATACTCGAGAGCCGGCCACGGAGTGGAAACAGACGTCGCTTTACCTCGAGTAAAGGACCTAAGCGCCAAAGAGTTCCTTGAGGCCTTCGCGGTCGGCAACCCTTGGGACCAGGTCCTAGCCTCGAAGAAGGAGGGAAGGACATGAACTCTCCCCTCTATGTTCATTTCAGGCGGGACGGCAATGCGTGGCTAGTCCGCTTTGAGGACCCAGAGCGTAGAATTCGCCGAAACTGGACGGAAAATTGGTTCCTCCCCGTACCAAGGCGCCGCGCTCCTTTCAGATATCTGCTCTGGCAGATCTACGAGCTAGCGAGGAAAAAGGGGCTTCCTGAGAACGAAGGGCAGGCCACGCTAGTGATAAGGGGTCCGCTCGCGGAACTCCTCAGGGAACTCCATTGGTCCAGAGGCGGCAGGAAGGAAGATAGAGAGGAACTGCTAAGGGCTGCCGAGATTTTTGCTCAGATTGCTATTGTGAGCGATGTAGAGATTAGGGTCAAGAAGGAGATAACCCTGCTCATCCCCTGAGCTTTTCTGCGACCTTTTTATTCTCTCTTCTTTTCCGAGATAGTCTTCACTGACCTGAAAGTTGTCTACAAATCGTTAAATTCATCGGGGGTTTTTGGGATTTGATGCGTGGATTGATCCTCGTATTCGTTGCGATAGTCTCTCTATTGACTGTTATACCAGCAAACTGCCAAGAGAACTATAATTTGACTCTATCTGGGAAAGCCTACACTTTCCTCCCAATACTTCCCGCCACAGAAGGCTATGGTTACACGATTGAGCTTAATCTTACGAACGTGGGAAGCGACACATTCCCAGGAGGTAGTGCAAAAATACGGATGTGTCTAGAAGATCATAGATACATCGACCTTTTTGAAGTAAATATCAGCCCCATAGAGCCGGGAGGTAGCTTCCCCATAAAGAAATTCTCTTTCAAGGATCTGGATTCAGGAGCAAGATGGATTCTGGTGGATATAGAATCGCAAGATGGCCAGCAGATCGAGCTGATTTATGCGTATGATGTCTGGTCGAGAGCTGAGTTCAATGGCTTCATGATAGGCTTAGCAGGACTCTTTCTGGCTGCTATAGGTAAGAAAGCAAGAAGCTAGCTTAACTTGCCTCTGCTTTCAGCTTTTCAGCTAGGCTGTCCCAGTAATCCGCTAGCTTCCTGAGGTTGATTGAGAACCTCGAACTCAGCGCGTACTTTCCTGTCTCACTGTCATAGTAGACTAATCCCGCAGCCCTCAGTCTTCCCAAGACGTAATAGTAGGTGGTCTTGGGGATTCCCAAGATCTTGGTGAGTTCCTTGTAGGCCCTCCTGTCCACCCTCCCGGCAGCAATTAGAGGGAGGAGCCTAATGCTGATCTCTACGTAGTGTGGCCGTCTCGGAAACAGCGCCTCCAGAAAGTCTCGAGGTTCCACCAACTTCAGGTCTCGCTTGAGCAGAAGGATGGCCTTGGTCTTGGGCATAATTTTCCTTTTACTTTTACACTATTTAAGATCAAGAGGGAAAACTTAAGCTCGAATCATGCTCAGATGCATGCGCAGTAGACTTTACCTGGGAAAGAGGCCATCTTCTGCCAAAAGTTCCCGGACTTTTGGCGAGAACAGAATTGACTCAGGCCTTTTCCCTGTTGTTGTTTGCTGGTTGACTTTGAAGTCTAATTTTTCCGTATTCACCTTATAATGGAAAAGTAGCGTCAGTTCATGGGGCGAGCTCGGTGGGTATACTCACCGCCGCCGCGGCCCTGGCGATCGCTACGGGGATACTAGCTGAGTACGTAACCGCCCTTCTTTTGCTGTACAAGGCCGTGAAGCGACTGATTACACTAATCCGAGCTCGCCCGGGAGGTAGATGCCTCTGAGAAGACGACAGACCCTAGTTCTGGCCCTTCTAGTCCTGATGATCGCTGGCCTGGCCGTCGGGCCAGCGGTGAGGGCGGAGACGGCTAGCTACCAGGCGATAGACGACAGGGCAGTGAGCGACACAGAAAGCAATGAAGATCCCAGCTCGATACAGCTGACGTCGTACGACGTGCTCGTGAAGTACAACGTTACAGCGGACGTGTACGAGATCAACGCTGCAAACTTCACGATGAAGCTGCAGAGCGGGACGGGCTCAGATGAGTTGATGGATGTAGTAGTGTACGCTGTCGATCCCGCGGGCTGGGACAGCTACACAAGCAAGTCCGCGCTGCCTGCTGATGCGATAGTCGTGTTCAACGGCACGGTCACCGTGCCTGCGAACTACGCAGAAGTGATATTCACGCTGAACTCTTCTGCCGTGCAGCAGGCCCTGAAGGACTGGGGCAACCTGGTCTTGTGGGTACACAGAATCTCTGGCGGCGGCTACGCGTACTCTAAGTGCATAGCAGACGGCTTCTACTACCCGCTGACGCTGGACTACGTTCCCATGAGCGATGCTCCGCAGATATACTCCGCTTCTGCTTCTGCTACAGAAATACGGAAGGGAGAAAGCGTTGTGATTCAGATAAACGCTAGCACAGCCTTTGACTCAGTTACCGCCACCCTGATCGGGCCGAATGGCGAGATCGTATTCTCCGACAGCCCCGCGGCCTACAATGCATCCACGGGCTTCTGGGAGTTAACTTGGACGGCTGAGATCACAAGCTCCTTTGGCTTCTATGATCTGAACGTAACCGCAGAAGACGTATCTGCAGACTACACAACCAAAGCGACTTTCAGCGGCATTTTCAAGGTTGTGGGCACTCCGACCACTCTGGAGCTTGACGTGCCCCTCACCGTCGATCAGGGCGACGTCCTGACCATCAAGGGCACCCTGACCAGCGAGGGATCCCCGCTGAGCGGCAAGACCGTTGTGATCACCTTCCTTTCCGAGGATTACATAGTGACGACCGACGCCAACGGAGCGTTCACAAAGGATGTGACCGTGCCGGTGGACGCCACAATTGGACCGCACAAGGTGGAAGCGAGCTATGCCGGTGACCAAGTTTTCGAGCCCGCCAGCGACAGCACTTACGTCTTCATAATGCCAACTGCGGAGAACGAGGGGCTGAACTGGACCTGGATCATCAGCTTAATCGACATCGACTCAGGTTGGGAGCTGCCGATACCGAAGATCAGCGTGATCCTGTTTGTCATCGCCGTGATCCTGGCCGTCCTAGGCCTGCTGATAAGCGCGATCAGGAAGCTGGCATTGGCTGGTGCCGTGATCACTGCTGGCCTTGGTCTGCTCGGCGTCCTCTAAGGGGGGGGTAGAATCTGGACTGGCGAAAGGCGATTTTGGCTGCGCTCCTAGCGACGCTCACAGCCCTATCCGCTCTTCCATTGGCTGCGGCGGTAACTAGACCCTCGCTCTATATTTCACTCTCAGAGACAGAGGACAAAATAGTAGCGACGATTTCGGCCACGCCCGGCGATTACTTGCCAACGTACGTGCCTGCGCTATACGTTGAGATCCAAATGGGCACAGAGAGCTACTACGCACAGGTGTGGAATGATAACAGCCCAAAGTTGGTAAGCTGGCAGGGAGATTCTTGGAATCCCGCACAAGGCGATCTAACGCTGCTGATAGACAAGAACGAGCTTGCTTCGCGCTACTACACGGTCAACCCAAATGGCAGTGGAATAGTAGAGATAACCATGCTGGTGGCGTGGCCAGCGTCGTACCCCTCTGCTGGCAGTGACTACGTGACGGGCAGGCCGCTGCGAGTGGCTGTGAGTCCAGGTTCTTGCGCCAGCAGCGGAGTCATAGGAGTATTTGAGCTGTATTATGACGACACGGATGAGCTGCTCGACAGCTTCGTGGTACCCTGCATCCCCACCCCGACGTGGACTCCGGGCTGGAACTTGTACAGCTTCCATCTACGCGATTTTCCTCTCTACGCAGAGGCCTCAATAACAGTAAATCTCACAGGAGTTTATTCTGAAATTGCACAGATCGCCTCTGGCTGGGAGGCCACTGCCGAATGTGGAGACGGTTACTTGCCACGGACCGACCCCTTCGACGCGGTGTTTTACGGTGCGGACACTTCAACCGTCAACTCGCTCAACGAGTCAATTTACGAAGCCTCTCACGGCAACGTATGGCTAACTGATGCTGTCGTGAGGACCACACCTGAGCTCGACTACACGAACAAGACACCAACGGACATCTACAGCCTCCTGCCTGAGAGAGCTACACTGACAGTTCTAGTGGATCCCAACGCCCCAATGGATTACAGAGCAATATACGCAGGTAGGGGCTTCATAATAATGAAGGACGACGATCTAACGGTCCTAAAGCATGAAGTCGGCCACGGCTTCGGCTTCTGCGATCCAGATCCGTGGGGCCAAGTCGTTGCATGGTGGGATGCGGTCTTCGGTAAGCCTCCGTTGAGCGACTTCACTAACGCCACCTGGGCCTGGATATGGGAGGAGGGAGGCGAGACCAAGAAGGTCTGGGCTTATCTCGTGACTCCACCGCTCTATAAGTCCGGTGAGGCTGGGGACCTGATTCTCAGAGTCAAGGCCAACTGGGACGCGCAGGTGGTTGTAGCCCCGAAAGTCGCAGAGGGCTCTATCTCGCCGTCCAGCTTGACTAACACACTCACCGCTGGCGAGTGGACTGACTACGAGTTCACGTACACGCCTCCAACCGTCTCCGACTACCTGATGGTAGAGATAGCCTTCGAGCTGACAGCTGACGGCACCGAGCTGTCTCCAGCCCGATACGTCCTACTCGTGACCAATGCCAGCATATCCTCACCATGTCTAGAGCCAGGAGAGCCACCTGAGTTCCAAGACCTGCCGGAGGACTTCTGGGAGGAATATAGCGAGATAGTCGGCAACTACACGCAGTTTGAGGAGCCCGACGCAGTGGAATACGCTCTAAAGGCCTACGAGAATGCCCAGAAGGCTAAAGAGGACTACGAGAAGGCCCTTGCCAGCAACGATACCTGCGTCAGGAGCTTGCTGTTCGAGGCCGCACAGCTCAGAATGCAGGCGGCTCAATATTACTACAAGGCGGCTCAGCTAGCTGAGGAAGACTGGGAGATCCATGACTGGCGAATACTGGACTGGGGTGGTGACGCCGAGAGTTATGCAAAGGCTGCAGCCGAGTATGCTGCCAAGGCTGCACAACTCGAAATGCAGGCCAATCTCGGCTGTCCAAGCGGGTTCCTCTCCGGCGACTGGGGCATGAATCCGCTTGTCTGGCTCGCCTCTGCGTTCCTGGGCGAGGGAGGAATCGGTATCAATAGCTGGCGGATCTTCGGCATCCTACTGTTCCTCATAGGCCTCGTGGTGCTCATCAAGGTTAGGAGTCCGGTGCTAAAGTTCTTCGGCCTGCTAGTGATGATCGGCGGAGCCCTCTGCTTTGCCTTTGGCGGCTGGGGCGGTCTTGGGCTCGGCGCAGGATTTGGGGCTGTGCTAATTGCCGGTCTGTTATCGCCTTGGGGTATTGCTGGCTTCTTGCTGATCCTGTTCATCATCGTGCTCGCAGCACTCGGGGGGTTGGGTAAGAGGAGGAGGTGAGACCGTGAGAAAAGTAGATTGGAAGACCATCATAGGGACGGCGGCGTTCCTGTTCTCGGCTGTCATAATCAACGTGATCTGGGACTTGACTCAGGCGGTAGCCAGCGCGCTTGGCATCATCAGCACGATTGCGATAGCCGCAATAGCCAGCTTCATCGTGGCACTAATCGCGGATTACTTTGTGGGGGACTTCAAGATACGTCATGACAGAGCCTCATTCCTCTGGATCTACCTCGTTGTCCTCGCAGTAATGCTACTGATCGCTTATGGGCTGCTATACATGCCGAACCCGCTCGCTGAGATCTGGCCGTTCATGCTAGTCGGCATGACCCTAACACCTGGATCAAAGCTAGGGGACATGAAAATGCACCACAAGCTCGCCATCCCTGCCCTCGTCTGCCTGCTGACTGACCTCTACTTGTTCGTGAAGACGAGCCTCACTGCCCCAACGCATACTGGCCTAATTGGCTGGCTCTTCTGGGCTCTCTTGGGCATAGGCTGTGGGTTCGCCATCGCCGCGAGTGAGGTAGAGAACGTCAGTAACATCGAGAAGCTCGCCAATGATCTCTTCAAGTTCGCCCTATTGCCCGCCGCCGTCGGAGCGTTCTTGCTTGCTGTGATGTCCCCAGTGGGCCTCATGTTCCTATGCTGGGCATTATCCATGGGCGCCGCTGCGGTCTGGATAGCTCCCCAAAAGAGGATGGGGAGAGCGAGAGCCCTGGCGGCGATGATCGCTCTCCTCTTTGTTACAATGACTGCCACACCTTCCGCTGCTCAGGGTAGCTACCAGCTCGTAGCTCAATACCAGAAGACCTATGCAATCTTTGTAAACGGTGAGATAATTGAGAAATTCCAGCTCTATCCACGCGAGAATAATACCAATGTGCTCTGGCAAATCATCTGGCCCTATCAGCAAGCAAGAGTTATGGAGATCGGCTCACCCGTCCGTTATCAAACTACGGAGTCTACATTTGACATCTACATCTGCGAGATTCATGAGACTTACGTCGTTGTCGGCTGGACAGTGATTCAAGGGCATGTGGAGATCGCGGATCCTGAGCTCGTGCAAGGGCAGCAGGGACAGGAGCCTCCTCAGACCCCAAACCATCCGGTCGTGGCTATAGCCTGGCCGGAGGGGGGAAATCCGCCCACGGCTCCTCCAGTAGCGTATGCGACTACAGAGCAAGTGAAGGAACTAAAGAGACAAATAGAAGAGCTTAACGCCACAATCAAGCAGCTACAGCAAGAGATCGCTCAACTCAGACAACAGATGCAGCAGGGAGGGCTAAATCCCCAAGAGGTCAAGCAAATTCAGGCTAAGCTGAAGGCCTTAGAGGACAAGATAAACGAGCTCCAAGGTCAGCTTGACACGCTAGCACAGGCATTAGGCGAGACAAACAAGAAGGTTGAGGAGGTAAGTCAACTAGCATTAGTGCAGGGAGACCTCCAGGAGGACCTGGATTACCTATCTAAGCACGGCAAGGAGGATTTCGTGGCCCTCGTGACGTTCATCTTACAGGACAAGTCTCTGACCGCCGAGCAGAGGGCAATGATAGTCCAAATGGTGCACGACAAGGCGGAGAGCGTCAGGAGGAGCGTCAAGATCACGATCGCATTTCTCGTCGCTGTTGCGTTCTTCGCCATAGTTGGCTTCTTCAAGTGGAAGTATCGCAACATCACGACAGCTCAAGGCGTCGTTGTAACCCAGGGGGAAGAACCTGGCCCCATAACCTAAAACAGGAGGGAGGAGGGCTTGGCAGACGAGGCAAGGCCAGAAGTTCTGACAAAAGTTCCACGGTCATTAAAGGTAAATGTGAGCTCTCTCCTCTCTCCCAAAACCATTTTTATCACGCCTGGCCTAAAAGTGATCTTTCTCATGGAGTCCCAAGCCCAATGGGTCATAGACATCAAACAGGTAGGCCAGACGACGGTGGACCTGTCCAAGCTCAAGACTACAAAGCTAAACCTGACCGTTGGAGGCGTGCGTCTCGCATGGTATCGCACGCTTTGGGATCCCTTTCCCCGCAGAGTTTGGTATTGGCTCGACATTCCGAGCAAGCTAATCTTCAGCGTCACGCCCGGCCTCATAGCGGTCTGGGGAGCCGGAGCCGTCGAGATCAGGCCCAGGCACTACGTGGTCGCTCCAGGGTTCATGGGCCGGGCTCTGTTGCTCAACGAGGCCACGTTAGAGATCGACTTAGACAGATTGGAACATACGGCCTCAATGATCTTCGAGATCCAGCGAGCGATTGAGGAACTGACGAGGAGGAGCGTTAGGCTCAGCATACCGGTTAACGTCATCAGAGAGGCCAGGGCCATCCCGGAGAGGATCCCAGTTAGTGAGGGAGACTTGGAGGAGTTCCTACGGGAGCAAATCGCCAAGCTGAGAAGGGAGGGAAGATAAGTGACAGTAGTAGCTGAGCTTCGAGAAGAGGAGAAGAAGTTCGAAGAATTGCTGAGGCTGGAGGGCCACATATTGAACGAGGAACAATGGCCCCTCGCGTTCATTGACATCTTCGAGGAATCCGGTAGGTCCGTCGTGATAATCGGGCGAAAAGGATCAGGAAAGACGGCACTTGGACTCAGGACGGGCGAAATTGCCTCTGAAAGATTCGATAGGGAGGTCGTGGTATTCGACATAGAGGGAACGCCGTTCAAGTCGATTCACAAGGTCAGAGAGATTCCACGTGGTGCCTTCGTCATAGTAGACGAGGCCGAGCTATACTTCCACTCACGGCGTGCCATGGCGACTGAAAACGTGGATATGGGCAATTTGTTATCGATTGCCAGGCACAAGGGCATTACCCTGATCTTCATCTCACAGGCAGCAGCGTTCATTGACATAAACCTGCTCCAGCTGGCTGATTACATTTGGATAAAGGAGCCAACGTTTTTACTCGCTCCGTTTGAACGTTCCTCTCTAGCCCCTCTCGTTGCTGATGCGGAAATATTCTTTGCACAACTCCCCGAGCACGAGAGGCCATCCTACTTTGTCTCGGCGAGTGACCTGTATTACAAGCACCTAATCAAGAAGTATTCCCACTATCAGGGCGTCTTTGGCCTCAAGAAGTTCCGAGAGATCGTCAGACGCTATGCCGTGCTGAAGTGTCGCTTTAGCCTTCCGAGCTTCTGGACTTGGGAACTTTCCACTCGATTTGCAGGCTGGGGAGAGGAGCTACCACCCGAGCTCGATCGTCTAAGGATCGTCTTACAGTCCCAAACGTTCACGGCAAAGGACGTGATGAACGTGCTCAATCTGCCTCGAAGCTCTGCCTACTATCGCATCAAGCAGTGGGAGGAGGCTGGGTTCGTCAAGAGGAAGAAAAGAGGCCTGTGGGAAGTGATCGGTTGAGAGGTTGTCCAATTTGTCCCATCTATAGTGTGTATTTGGACTTTTGGACGAACTCCCCCGAAAGCCCCGTCTCATGAACGGGGCCGGGAGGTGAGCGATTATGGCCAGGAGGCGTCACAGGAGATCTCACAGGAGGAGTAGGAGAAGGAAAAGGAGGTGATGTGTTCTGACAAAGGGCAGAGTAGTTGGAAAGATCAAGCGGAAGCCCCACGCCTTCTACTATGTCGATAGACAGGGCTACGTGCGAGAGTTCACGAGGCCCTGTAAGAGATCTAGAAGGCGGGGGAGGCGCTAATGGGAAGGAAGATCAAAGAGATGCACTTCAAGAGCAGAGAGAATTACCTGAAGTGGATTCGCTACGGTCACGCTACGGGCGTATTCGAAAGGACGCCAGGGCACGTCAGAGTCTACATCAGAGGAAAACCGCACAGGGTAAAGCATGTTCGGTCAAAAAGAAGGAGCCGGAGGCGGAGATCCCGCCGATGAGGGCACTATTTTATTTTTCTCCGCTAATTTTACCAGCGATGAAACGGAAACCTTACCACAAATACCTTGTTTTGTTCATTCTTCTATTCATCTTAGTACCCGGACTGCTGCTTTACCTGCTGGGCGAAAACTCGCCCATAGCCCTCTTGATGTATTTCCAACTACTGCTGATCTGGGCTCAGGCGGAGATAAGCCTCAGACAGGGAGCCCTCTTCTCGACGCAATTCGAGCCTAGATTCGCTGTTGAACTTGAAGCGATGGAGACAGTCGGAGGTCCAAGCGGGTATTGGCTGAAAATCGAAAATCTGAGCGATACACCGGCTTACGATGTCGGACTTGCTAGGATACTCGTAGATCATAGGCCAGTTCCTCCTGAGCTATGGGTGAAGCAGATCAGCAATCGACGGCGAATTCCTGTGCTAAGACCACTGAAGGCTGAATCTGATGGAAGAATAAAGACAAAGATGGAGAATAGGATTTGCTTTATTCCCAAACGCTTTGCTGAAGAGCTGTTCAGTCAGAAGGCTACGCTAGAGATATTGTACAGGAATGCCCTAGGAGATTTCAGATCCCTCTGGGTCACACTTAGCGAGGCAGGCGAGATCTTGATAATTCAGCACGGAGTAGAGAGGCTGGGAATCCTCCTTAACATGTTTGAGGTAATAGCTCTGCTCTTACGCAGACCGCGCGCGACAGAAAAGGCTGCATGAGTCCTTTTACTCTACGGTTACCCACTTCCTAGAGGCCATGGCGACAAAGGCTATAGCAAGACCTGAGCCGATTAAGCCTATCCCTGCCCCGATAGCCCACATCTGAGGCTTTTTCTCGGTTATTGGCTCCAACTTAATCTTGAAGGACATGAGAGGGTAGACGCTGACCTCAGAGGAGTAGAGGTTTGAGACAAGTAGGAACTCGTATTTTCCCGGCTCCTTTGATATGAAGGCAAACGCCTGCTCTGAGCTGACCGGATTCGTGAAGTATACCCTCGAACCTCCTGGAGAGGTTATCTGGAGGGCTACCTCTCCCTTGGTGACTCTAGCGACCCCGACTATTAGGGAGTTTGCGGGTAGGTCTATATAGTAGGCAACCCTGCCTCCCCGAGCAATTTTAGTGGGTGGGATACCCCAAGATTCTGGCCCGGGCTTAGCTTGATGAAAGGCTGGGCTTGCAGAGAGGCTAAACCCTGCTATGACGGGCTCTTTAACGACGATTCCATAGGCTATCAGGAGCAGGCCTAAGTCGAACATTAGGAGTGCTCCGAGCCACAGGCGGGACAAGTTTCTCCACCCAGCTGGGACGTGTACGATTTTTTGATAAAGTGCATCTTTGAAGGTAGAACTTCAGCTAACGTGAGTTCAAAGATGCCAGATCTGCCAGCGAGACTGCTAGGAGTGATTAAATCCATGGGAATAACGTTTACAGGTTGGCGTGAGCCCCCAGAGGGATCTTACAAAATCTCCAGCGGCAGATTCATGACGCCATACGGTAGGACCTTCGCAAAGTGGGAACTCTGGCTGGGTCCTGCTGGGCTAATTTTCTATGTCAGGGAAATCCACAGCGGACTAAAGCAGACTATTTTGATTTTGGGCAATCTGGCGACGCCTGGCAGGGGACAGCGGGTTGGCAGGGCACCACCCTGGGCTCGCGAGGAGGGATAGTCATCGTTATATTTTCTACTATGGAGAAAAATCCCGGGACCCTCTCTATGATATCCAAGGGAGATCCATCTGAGAAAACTTACATCGCGATGAAAGTTAAGGAGAGTGCGTATCGTAACTTACTAAAACTGAAAAATGACCTTAGCAGCAAGATTGGAAGATCTGTATCATTTTCTGACATCATAGGCGTGCTGATCGAGGCATGGAACTTGCTGCCTGACGAGGACAAGTTAACACTAGTTGAGGCTCTGCGTGAGAGAAAACTGGGAAAAGTTCTGGGGAGGGTCCCCGCCTAAAGGGGCGCGGTTAGGACCTTGGCGGGGCCGCCGCGCCCCTTCCCACCGTGGCGAGGTGGAGAGTATGTCGGAGACCGGTATTCCCCGTCTAGGGAGGACCCTCCCAGAGAGAAAAGTTTGGGAGGAGGATATAAGGACTGCTCTAAACGGGAGTTATAGGCGTCGTGAAACGACACGTATTGAGTCAAATAGCTCAGAACTTTTCCATAGTGTGAAGTCTAAGTATGAAATTATTGGGGGAACTAAAGCAAATGTAAACTGGTCCCTCACTGAAGGCCAGAAGGCCGTCATCAAGCTGTTTGACGCTCACAGCCGCATCAAGGAAGCTTTAGACTTCTTGCCCACCGCGGCAGAGCACCTAGTTGAGGCTGGCAAGTCTCTCAATCTGGCGGAAATAGTCACTCTGGGCTACGTCCTCAGGCACGCCTCCAGAGTGATCGAGAGCGTCCAGAGCTACCTCGAGCTGAGGTATCTGAAGAGGAGGTGATAACATGGAGGGCCACTGGGCAGAGCAGGATGTCCCCTGGACCATCACCTCACTCAGCTCGCTCGACCGCATGATCCTCAAGGGAGAGGACGATGAGCTGCAGATCTCCTCTAAGCTCTCGAACAGCAGTGGAATTGATCTCATAATCCTCCAGATCCTAGCTAGAAACTCCAGGAAGGAAGTTCGCCTCTACTTGAAGCGCCAGCAGGCGATGGAGCTCGCCAGGCACCTAGTGGACTGCTTAGCAAGACTTGGGGAGGCGATGAGGCTTGACTGAGAGGTTATTGGCGGTCATAGCGGCCATATTGCTCGATCAGGCCCACGCCGCCCTAATCTTCACACCTTCGGGAGTGAGGATGTTCTTAGCTGACTCCCTCCGCACGCTAGTTGACATCGGCTTACTCACCTACAGCGAGGCCGAACAGATCCTTAGAATCGGCATGGAGGCCTACTACAGGTCCGACAGACTCAAGAATAGGTTTCAAGCTGTGAGGGAGGTAGTGGGGCTTGGTCGGTAAGGGTCCGAGCGCAGACCCTTACTACGGCAACCCCTTCTACCTCCCCATCCTGAAGCTGCTAGGAGACGGTGAGCCTAGGACGATAAAGGAGATAATGGCCTCCCTGAGGCGTAGAGAGCACAGACTGACATACAATGCCGTCAAGAAGCGGATTTACCGCCTACTGAAGGCCGGTTTAGTTGTCAGAGTGGGCAAGGGTACCTATGCCCTGGCCCCCCATTTGTTGGCGAATGGGCCTCAGAGGGGGGTAGGGGTCCCCACGCAGATCTCCCCGCTCCCGGCCCCTCCCTCCCCGCCAGGCCAGAAGGCGAAGGATCAGGCCATGTCGAAACCCGGAGATTTGATCCCCTATCGAGTGGGGCTCAGCTACGCATTCCTGTACGTCAAGCGCTGCAGGGCCGCCCCCCGCAGTTTCCGCGTCTACCTAGCCGAGAAGACCTGGCTGGACGTCACGATCCACAAGAACAAGTCGGCTCAGATCATCCTGAAGTCAACCGACAATCCCCTCGACTTCCTGCAGTTCGAGAGGTTCCTTACGGCGATGCAGAGCCTGTCCGCCAGCTTGGGATTCGACCTGGACAGCGTGGTCGCTAAGCAGTACGAGGTCACGTACGACTTCGAGCGCAGGCTGATCTCCTGCGATCTCACATTCCAGGCATGGACGGACGAGCTCTTGGTGAGAGTATATGCCCACAAGCCGGACGAGACGCGAGCTGAGATCAGGCTGCAGGCCGTGGCAGTTCCATACCACCAGGCCGTCTCGTTCGTCCAGCAGATCTTGCAAGGAGGAGCGAGCATGCTCCACTTATACCAGGCCACGTATCTGGCTCTGCGGAATCAGAACGCCATGACGGACTCGTTCACTCTGTTCAGCAACCTGCTCGTCGCTCTCGTGAACCGACTAGACAATCTAGCTGCTAAGCTGAGGTGAGAGGATGCCGTACAGCACACTCATGCGATACTTGGGCTTGAAAAGACCGCCAGGAGCCTCGTGCTCAAACTGCGGATTCTGGCTCAAGAACGTCGATGACCCTAATCGCGGTCTCTGCCTGAGGCTGAGCAGCAGGACGGGGAAGGACATCGAGACGCATGCGGACGACTGGTGCGAGCACTATTCTCCATCTGCGTCTGAGGGTGGCGAAGGATGACGGCCTACAACTCCTTACTGGACTTCTTAGATGAGCCTGAGCACGTCAGGGTGTTCAGGGAGCCTGAGGAGAAGAGGAGGCGGGACAGCAAGAGGATTCTGATCCTACGCCGACTGCTCCAGGGACCGGCCTACAACAGCGAGCTCGCCAGGATAACCTGGAAGTTCAGAGCTAGGATATCGGAACTCAGGCAGAGAGGCTGCATCATAGAGGCCCGGAGGGTGGAAGGCGGGCTGTGGCGCTACGAGCTCCTCAACCCCGACGTCGGCTGGGCCGTCCTGGCCGAGCTCGAGGGGGAGGTCGAGGGAGATGACTAAAATCCACAGCAGGCTTCCTACCGTTATAGATTCCGAGACCGCCAGGGCCTTACTCCTTCTTTCCTCTTGGAGGACGGTAATTCTGCAGAGGAGAGGTCAATCGATCAGGATTGACGTTTACAGGGGATCCGGCAGGGCTAGGATCAGGATATACGAGGGCAGAGCTCACCGAAGCAGGCCGAAAGTCGACATCTCGCTGGACGGCTGGGAGTTCCGAGGCCTCCTGAGGGCTAGGATATTCAGGTCCTCCATAGACCTAGAGCGCAGGCTGGAGGCCAGAGGCTTTATCCACAGGATCGAGGAGCACCCCGACAGGATAGTGCTGGTCTGGGAGCCCCTCGTCGACCGCTTCAAGCTCCAGCCCCTGCTCAGAGGCCT
>CBEVRO010000028.1:0-14824 GCA_965552295.1 uncultured archaeon
CAGGCCAAAGTGTTCGTGAGCCGCGGGCTCACCGATTATTGAGCCATCTGCCCACGAAACTCTGCCGATCTGGGCCCCGAGCGCGGCGCCGTGTCCGTAGTGGGGGATCCCCCCGTCCACGTAGGCCGGCCTGTCGCACACTAAGGCCACAAATCCCGCCCACTGGGGGGCTCTGGGCTTCAGCCAGAGGTACTCTTCCCTGACCTCGTCCACGGTGAACGAGGCGCGGGGTCTCGGCGGCTCAGGCATCGAGGAGATCAGTGGAGAGAGGTCAAAGCTGACCCAACCCCCTGCTCTGTAGGGATTCGACGCCTTGACCTCAAAGTGAGCGTGAGGGTCCGACCAGGGGCAGAGGTAGCACGACCTGAGGACTCTCCCCAGAGGGTCAAACAGGGAGAGCCTGTCTCCCGGCTCTACTTGAGGCTCGACGTGCATGACCTTGAGAATCAGGCCGTCCGCTATGGAGATCAAGATGACAGGCTCCCGAGGGTCGCAGCCCTTCCTCTTGGGCCCGCGAAACCACCTGACCTCGAGAACCCTGCCCTCGTCGACCGGCAGGAGCGCCTCGCTGGCGTAGACGTCTATCGCTCCGCATCCCCTGTGCATCGGGTACGGGCTGTTGAACACGCTGAAGACGCAGCCGTCGGGAACGTGGATCGGCACTCCGCGAGCGGTGGCCACCAGCATCTGCCTGCTCCCGACGCACTCGGGTTAAATATTCAATCGCGCATGAGGCGATCGATCTTCCGCTTGAGCCAGAGCTGATTGGAGGCTTTCAACGATCTCTGTACATCCGCTAACCTCCTCGGAGTTCGCCTACGGTTCGCGTTGACGGACTTGAGACCCTCTACCCGCCGCTACTGAGATGAGGAGCCCAGCCGCCTCATATCCTACGTCGAATCCCCAGCCTCCCAGCGCGGCATAGGGGGTGAGGAGTCCCGCAAGGAGCAAGGCCAGTATCCCCAGCTTTAGGAAGGGCCTCGCTTTGAGGATCCTTCCGGCTGTCCCCGCCACGGCTCCCCTGTCTGCCGCGTCGCTGGCTGGCTCATCCAAGTATGCCAGCACGGTCAGCGGGATTAGGATCCACTCCGGCCTCACCGGCGAGAGGGACAGGGCCACTAGATAGGCGGTTAGGCCGCAGTAGTGCGACTTGGCGTCCACCTTCCCAGCGAGCAGAACCGCGATCACTATGCTCAGAGTGACCTCGAGGAAGCCCCCCTCCGACCAAGAAGCAATACCCATTGCAAGGCCGAAGGAAACGCCCAGCGGTGGACCAGCCCACCCTGGGAGCACTCGCTCGTCCTCCACTAGGTCGGCCGCCTTGGTCAGCGCTCCTGCTGTCGTCAAGAGAACTGCGGTCCACACCGGGCTCAGATGCATCTCGATGACCTCTGATATTCGATCGATTTAACCGATTGAGTCTCACGCTGAGCGAGCCTCTTCCAGTGGGTAGGCTCTCGAGGTTCTTCCACGACCGTTGCAGGTCAGCTTTTTTACCACGTTGGGCTCAGAGTCCATTGTGAACTACAGAGAGGTCAGAGCGCCGATCGTCGAGTTCTTGAACACGGTGGTCGGCGACTACGTGAGGTGGTGCACGCCGTCCGTGCTCATGGACGCGCCCAAGGTGCGCGACGTCTATGAGTCGGACGTCAGCGCGTCGTTGTCAATCCACGGGACGCTGGCGGAGAACTCTGGCATATTCGCCGAGGCTCACGAGTTGGCGGCCAAGCTGTATGGAGCGGATCACACGCTCTTCAGCGTTCACGGCTCAACCGGGAGCGTCTACGTGGTCATGAGGTACCTCAGCTTGATGTACGGCACTCCCCTCGTACTCGTGACTAGGAACATACACGTCAGCGTGCAGAACGCCTGCGAGGACTTCGGCATTAGGTTCAGGTTCATCAGGTCTCACTACGATCCCGAGTTCGACGCGATAATCCCTCCAAGCCCAGAGGAGGTTGTTGAAGCCCTCGAGAGGTACCCGGAGGCGAACGCAATACTGCTCTCCAACCCAACCTATGAGGGGATCTCCTGCAGGCTAGAGGAGACCGTCAAGGCCATCAGGAACTTCGACAGCAAGATCTTGATCATAGTCGACGAGGCCTGGGGGGCCCACTTCAAGTTCAGCGATAGGCTCCCCAAGACCGCCATGGAGGTGGGAGCAGACATCAGCATACAGAGCACCCACAAGCAAGGGGGCTCACTCCAGCAGACGGGCATGATACACTGGAAGGACGGCAGAGTGGATCCAGACGTCATGTGGGAGGCCTACAGGGGGTACGTGACCACCAGTCCGTCCTATCACATGATGGCATCGCTAGACGCCGCCAGGGCATACCTCGAGGTTCACGGCAGGAGGGAGGTGGAGAGGATCATCAGGCTGTCTGAGGAGTTCAGGGAGGAGCTGAGGACAAGACTTCCCGACCTCAGGATCATGGACGAGGAGGCCCTAGAGCCCTGGAAGGAGTACGTGGGCGGTCTCGACCTGACTAAGACTCAGGTCGCGCTAACGAAGTACGGCATCACGGGATTCCAGCTCGACCTGGAGCTTCAGAAGAAGTTCAAGGTGGTGCCAGACACCGCCAACTACAACTCCCTGCTCTTCATAACCACGTTCCAGCTCCCCGAGTCGGCCGTGGAGAGGACCGTGTCGGCGCTAGAGAAGGCCCTCGAGGGGAGGGAGCTGGAGGGGGAGAAAAACCTCCTGAATCCTCCGCTTCGAGCCGACCCGCCCAGGATCGAGCCCTACCTCCTCAGGAGAATGCCCAAGAAGCTCGTTACGCAGAGGGTCCCGATCGACCTTGCCGTGGGGATGATCTCCGCCGAGACTATCACTCCTTACCCGCCGGGAGTGCCGATTGTGATCAAGGGGCACACGATAAGCAAGGAGGACGTGGAGTACCTCAAGGCTGTTCGAGACAGCGGCGGGATACTGATAGCCAGGGATCCGACCCTGAGGGAGATAGAGGTGCTGCCGATGCCTTGACAGAACCGTCTGCAGCCCCTAACTCGAGATTAGCTTTGACGGTCCCTTCGAGTTACGATCTTGGGGGTGTCCGAGCGGGAATAGCTGTGGGCTGCTGAGCAGGCGCCTTTGAGAGGACAAGTGGAGCATTCTGCCCTCTCCACAAAAAGAAGAACCTCAGAGAGGGCTCTCTTCAATAACTCATCCCACTTGCTCTTTAGAATCACTTCCTTCAGAGTTGAGGACACGCATGCTTTCGACCTACCCGAACCCCAGCAGTCTGCCCACTTGGTACACCAAGACGGCGAGCGCCCACCCCAGGAAGAGGCTGTAGAGCACCGCGAATGCAGTCCACTTCCAGCTGTTGGTCTCCCTCCTGATTACCGCTATGGTCGCGACGCAGGGGATGTACACGAGCGACATCACCATGAAGGCGCACGCCGAGAGGGGCGTGAAGTCACGCCTCACAGCCTCGATTAGGCCCTCCTCCTCGACTCCATACAGAGTTCCCAGGGTGCCTACTACGACCTCTTTGGCCAGTATGCCGAAGAAGAGAGCGACTGCGGCCTGCCAGAACCCGAATCCCGCAGGCCTGAGCAGGGGAGCGATGGCGTTCCCGAGCCTGCCGGCGAGGCTCTGCTGAGAGGCAAACTCGACTCCCGGAGGGAGGCTGCCGAGGGCCCAGATTAGGAGGACGGTCCCGAAGATTATGGTCCCGGCCTTCCTCAAGAACAGGCTCGACCTGCCCCACATGTGAATGAGCAGGCTCCTAAGCGTTGGCAGCCTGTAGGGCGGTAGCTCCATGATGAACGGAGACTGCGTTCCCTTGAAGATGGTCGCCTTGAGCAGCCTGGCAACTACTATGGCCAGAACTATGCCCAAGAGATAGAGAGAAAAGATCACGTTGCCCTGGTCGCCTTCGAAGAAGGCCGACGCAAAGAGGACGTAGATCGGAAGCCTGGCCGAGCAGGACATCAGCGGGTTGACTAGAATTGTGATTATCCTATCTTTCTCGCTCTCAATGCCTCTCGTAGCCATTATGGCTGGAACATTGCAGCCAAACCCGAGTATCATGGATATGAACGACTTTCCGTGGAGACCAATTGCCCTCATCACCCTGTCCATCACGAACGCCGCTCTCGCCATGTACCCCGAGTCCTCCAAGATCGATATCGCGAGGAAGAGCAGCATGATGTTGGGCAGGAACACCAGGACCGAGCCTATCCCTCCGATGACGCCGTCCGCAATCAGGGACGCGACCCACTCAGGGGCCCCGATAGCGGTTACGAAGCTCGCGGACCTCTCAGCAAGCCAGCCAAAGAAGGCATCGATTACGTCCGCCATCGGGTTTCCGATCTTGAACACGAGGTTGAACGTGGCCCACATGAGCCCCAAGAATATCGGCACTCCCAGCACCCTGTTGGTGACCACCTCGTCTATCCTGTCGGAGATGCTCAGCCTCCTCTCGACGCTCAGACCTTTGACGCTCGCCTGAACCAACCCCTTGATGAAGCCGTACCTCCTCTCGATCATGTAGGTCTCGACATCCTCTCCCAACCTGGACTCCAACTCTGCAGCGAGCCTTGTCGCCTTAGACGCCAGCTCCGCTCCGCCCGGAAGAGAACCGACCTCGTTGAGGACTGCGGGATCTCCCTCTAGGAGCTTGATCGCGAGCCACCTAGAGGGGTACTTCTCGACAAGGATACCGCGTTGAGTTATCTCTGACTCGAGCGCACGTATGGCTTCTTCTACCTCCTCTCCGTAGTTCACCCTCAGGGGTTCCGAGGTTCGAGGTCTCACGGCGGCCTCTACTATGGCGTCCCTCAGCTCGTCCATTCCAAAGCCTCTGTTGGCTATCGTCTCCACGACCCTGACTCCCAGCGCTCTCGCTATCTTCTCCGAGTCTATCTGCAGGCCCCTCCTCCTCACGTCGTCCATCATGTTTAGATCGAGAACGACGTTGACGCCAAGCTCCAGGAGAAGCACCGTGAGGTAGAGGTTCCTCTCCAGATTCGACGCGTCCACAACGACTACCACCACATCTGGCCTCTCGTTTACTAGGAAGTCTCTCGCGATCATCTCGTCTGTCGAGTAGGCAGTCAGGCTGTAGATCCCCGGGAGGTCGGTTACTTGGACCTCAAACCCCCCGTGCCTGAAGAGCCCGTCCTTTCTCTCCACGGTCTTGCCGGGCCAGTTGCCCGTGTGCTGCCTTGAGCCTGTCAGGTTGTTGAAGACCGTGGTCTTACCGGAGTTTGGATTCCCCGCCAGCGCCACCCTAATGCTCCGCAGAGCAAGGTCGAGATCCGTCGAAATAGCCCCCACTCTCTACACACCTCCCCAGACGGGTTCCACCAGTATCTTGTGAGCCACTCCCGGACCCAGGCCAAGCCTGACTCCACCAACGCTCACCACGACGGGACCGCTCCAGTTGGAGAGCACTTCCACTACGGCTCCGGGGTAGATCCCCATCTCGGCCAGCCTCCTGACGAGTCCCCTCCCCCCTCTGACATCTACAACGCGGACCCTAGTCCCCGCTGGAGCCAGACTCAGAGGCATCAATTCTCACCACCGCTACGGCCTTCGCCTCCCCCCTCCTCAGCGAGAGGTGGTACCCCTTGACCACAACGTCGATCGGGTCCCCAAGCGGGGCCACCCTCTCGACCCTAACCTCGACGCCTGGAACGATCCCCATGTCCAGGAGCCTCCTCTTCACGACAGAGTCTCCGGAGAGCTTCACAACCTTCCCCGACTCTCCAACCCTCAGGTCGCTCAGCCTGATCACTTGCGAACCACCTCTAGAAGAGAGATGCCTCTCGACGCAGTGGGCAGGCCGCTCTCCGTGCTTCAGGTAGTAGTGGAAGCTCGAGAGCCAGAGGGGCTCTCCCTCGGGGCAGCCCTCGATGAACTCGATGAACTTCAGGAGCCTGAACAGAGTATCTTTGCTCACGTGGTGCTCCATCCCACACGCGTCGCGCTCGGCTGTATCGTCGTCGACCCCGAGGATCTCCCTCAGGAACCTGTACAGCGTCTTGTGCCTTTCGTACACGCTTCTAGCCGCTTCAAGTCCCTTGGGAGTGAGCTCTATGGTGCCGAACCTCTCGTAGACTACGAGCCCTTTGTTGGCCAGGGACCTGAGCATCTGGACCGCTGAAGGGAGCTTCACTCTAAGAGCTCTTGCGATATCCCTCAACCTTACCGGCTTTCCACCCTTGCTCAAGCTCAATCTGTAGACAGCTTCTAGGTAGTCTTCAGCCCTCGGAGAAAGCGGCCTGCCCGGGGTCATATTAGGTTACCCTAATTTTGTTAGGTTAACCTAATAAAAATTGTGACGTCTCTGGGTTCATTCAGTACTCAGCGGACTGACTGCCGGAGGTTGTCAGAGCCTCATGTAACTCTGTTCTCGTTGAAGTTCTGCCATGAAACGGTCTCCCCTCGCGTATCTGGCTGCGTTCTTACCCCTGCTCCCGATAGCCGACTCGAGGTCAATGACTCCCGCCCTAGTGGCCCTGAGCGTGGCGGCCATCTTGGTGACCGTCCTCTGGGCTGGGAAGCGAGATTTAAGTTGGGGGAGTAGCCATCAGGGCTCAGGTCGGCACTGCATCCTCACGAATCGGCGCCCCATCGCGTCATCATTGCCCTATAATTATGCCACAAGTCCTAGGTCTATAAAAAGGCCTCTCCTAGCGGACTCTGTACTGGAAGATATCCTAGGCGGGGGTAGTGGAGTTAGTTAGCCCGGATAGGTTCGCTCTTGGTGCACCCCGCTGGTTGAAGCTTGATTAAGGGATTTGCTTGTTTTGCCAAGTGACAGTTGGATTCCACTATTAATTGCTTGAGTTCGGCATTTCGTAACTATGAGTGAACACCGATCTTCAGAAAGTTAAAGAGATTCTAGTGTTTACGAAGCACGCGATATGAGCGGGCGAAGATTCGGCTTGTCGAGGGTCGCCACAGAGACCCTTGTGCTGCTGGTGGCAGTGACGATAATATTGCTGATAATGGGCCCACTCAACTCGTACGTATCTTCGGCGCTCTCAGGCTCGCTTAAGGTCACAACTCAATCCGACATTGAGATCCTGTCGCTGTATCTGGACGACTCACCCTGCAACTCCGGAGTCTGCATAGAGCTGGCGGTGAAGAACAATGGACCTGCGAATCTCAAGGAGGCCGATCGATGGGAGTCTTGGGTTCTCATAATAGACGACTACTACTGCGGCGAGCCAGACTCCGTGGACGTCGGTGGGGACGACACGCTCTCTGTAGGCGAGGTCGCCACGCTTAGGTGGAGCGACAATCAGTGCACGAGGTATGCCGGGAGTTACACGACCTCCATCTACGCCACCAGGAACAAGCCCTACCTCGTGAAGCTCTTCGGCCCGCAAGGGACGTTTGCCGTTTACGTCTACCTCCCAGGGTGAGCCTAATGAGAATAGGACTATCGAGAGTCGCCGTAGAGAGTCTCATACTCCTGATAGCCCTCTTAATCATCATTATGCTGTTTGGGCCGGGGAAGGGCTTGACCAGGGCTGCCGCCAGCAGGCTCGGTCTGATAGACTCCGCTCACCTTCAGGCCATGGGTGGCGGCGTGGCGGGGGAGTCGCCAACCAGCACCTACTTCGTGGTCTTCATCAGGAACCTCGGCCCGAACACCATAGGGGATCCCAACCAAGACAGCTCTGAGATCCCCAACCACTGGCAGGTGTTCGTTAACGGGGCCCCCTGCGTAGTTAGAGCGAGCTACATCCGGCAGCACAATACGGATCCGTCGCTCGAGAACAATGCAGCGATGGAGCCCTATGAGATCTGGGAGTTCGGATTCAGATGTCCGAAGGACTCAGTTCCCCCGGCTCAAGAGTACAGAGTTTCGATCTACGGCCCCAACGGTGTGAGAACCTACTACACCATCCGAGAGGGCTGATCTTCAGGCAAGCATAACCAGGCTTTCTGCGTGTGAGCGATCCACCTCGCTCGGCCAATTGCAGGGTTCCCGCAGGAGGTAGTATCAAGCCTTTTGCTTACATAAATGCCGTGCGCTTCTCGATTAAATATTCTGCTGGAATTTTTTCTACATTAGTCCTCATTTTTGCTCAACATTTTTACAAAATTAAATACAGACAAACTCCCTCTATATTGATGCTCTCCGTCGCGTTGGAGCCCATTAACCCGCTGATCAATGCCATCTACCTAGCCGCCCTGTGGGCGGCCGTCACGGCAATGGTGGCGCTTAGGATTAGGGGCTCCGCGCGACGCAAATTTGTAGCCCCTCCCGGCGATCTTGAGATAACCAGCGCGTCGATCATCCAGGGAGGGGAGGGGTCCTCTCTAAAGGTCGTCGTGGTCAACAGGGGGCCCGGTGCGATATCTGGGGTTAGCGATGCACAAGCGTGGACGCTGGTGATCGGAGAGGAGGTTGTCGGCCATCCCGAGGGCGTAGAGGCAGAAGACGATGTTCTGCAGCCTGGTGAGTTTGTGACGCTCGTCTGGAGCCTTGAGCGGATCATGAACGCCACTGCAGATCACCCAATAGGATTGATAGCGTTGTTCGGCCCAAGTGAAAGCTTCGCGGTCTGCATCCCTCGAATCCTCCAGGCTTCAGCCCCAAGAATCAAGCAAACGGGTCTTCGCTGCTTCTGGAGCGCGCGTGAGTTCATGGCAGGTTAATATGCCCCCGCTTGAGGCTCTTAGTGGTGTTAGCTCTGTGAAGCTTCGGACTTTTCTGAAGGTTGGTTCAGCTCTGACGGTCGTGCTGGCCGGAGCGCTGCTCCTCCTCTCTCTTCATGCCTACATGACTGCCATGGTCAGCGTCGCCGAGGGGGGTGGAGTCGAAGTTGACATCCCTAGCGAGGAGGGACCCCTACTGGTCAGGTTCTCCGTGAGGAATGGAGGTCTTATTCCTATCGATGCGTACTCCTCTGCCACGCTCTTCTCTCAAGAGGAGGTCATTTCTACCGATTCGGATTCGCTGGGGCTCTCGCCGGGAGAGAGCGGAGAGGTCAGCTTGAGCTTAGAAATTCCAGCTGGCTCTAGACTCAACCTGTCCGATACCCGACTAGAACTCGAGTTTGGGTTCAGGGCGGTGGGCGGACTGACTGGCTTTGAGGTTCGCGCTGTGATTAGAGGTGGTGGCCCATGAGAAAGGAGTTAGAGGCAGGAATTCTCAGAGCCGCGCTCTACGTGCTGACTCTGGCGGTGATCCCCTGGGCTGCGATGTCCAGGGTCTCTCCGGAGATCTTAAGCTACGTAGCCCAGGTTGGGGTCGACGTAAGCGGGATCCTGCGTACGATTGTGATATCTGGGGTGGTGCTAGCAATTCTCGCGCTAATAGGCTCTCTCGACCCGAATAGGAGCCTAACCTCGCTGGGCGCCAAACTCAGTTCCACGATCGTCACTCTGTACCTCGGGATCTACCTGCTGAGCCTCGGAAAGCCATCAACCCTGGGGCGAGTGATCCTGACGCAGCCAACGGAGGGGACCGAGATGAGCCTCCTGCTGGACTTCAGAGGAATTATACTGCTCCTAGTGGTTGGTACAATCTTCTCAGCCAGCTATCACATCGCTACGTTTTGGTCTGCCTGCCGAGAGGCTGGAGAACCTGCATAGAGCTAGCTGACAGCTGAGCGGGCCCCAGCCCCCTCTCAGTCAGCCCTCAGTTAGACCCCGACAGCCCTCAGAGCGTAGAGAACTGCAGCAGCCACGGCTGGGACCGTGATGTTGTCGTCGATGTGAGGCATCTTCTCCACGGCGGTCGCCGCAAGTGCAGAGATCAGCCCTGCGACCCCCTTCAGTGCGGCGCCTATTGGGAGCGAGATGGCGAGCATGGCTACAGTTCCCCACCAGCCCTTGACCCAGTCTTTGTATATGATGCTCCTCACAATGCCGGTCACTCCGTCTCCGTAGGCCATGAAAAGGGCTGGTATCACCGCTATCCACTTGTCGACGTACCAGAAGAGGAAGAACAGGGCGGCGAAGCTCACGCAGAACCACGTGTCCCCGAAGTTGTTTCTCACCTGGTACCAGTCCAGGTCCTTCCCCCAGTACCTCGGGATTATGGTCAAAAGCGCCATCCCCACGGCTCCGATTATTGGTATAGTCGGGGTCTCGAATATGAATGGGGCCAGAAGGGCAACCAAGCCTCCTGTAGTGAAGTGGATGAACTTCCTGGCTATGTACTTGTTAAGCTTCCTCGATACGATCTTGGAAGCCTTGAACACCATCAAGAGAACCCAGAGGACTAAAACGACCCCCCACATGAGTTCAACCTGGCTCGGAGGCCACATCACGAACACAGCCGCTGAGAAGATTAACGCGGCGAGGATTGTCAGCGTAGTTAGCTTCCACGGATCTCTGAGAGTGTCTCCCAATGACATCGAGGAGCCGTTGAGGGGCTTTATTATACTAATTATGTCGACGCCGCTGACTCTGGTCTGAGTCAGGCTTGGCCGTAGGCCTGACGGGGGAAGGATGAGGGAGTTGAGCGGGGTCCAAGGCTACTTCAAGCTCAAGCACGACGTTCAGAACGATTCAGAACTCCCTCTAGCTAGGGCAGAGTTGGAGGCCGCCCTAGGCTCTGCCGTAGAGGAGGTGATCAACCCAGTCGACCTGCTCGTCGAGAGGCTGTCCATGGCCCTTGACCCTGAGACGAGGCTGCACGACAGGATATGCTGGCACCCCTACCCCGGCGCACTCCAGGGGTTCTACTGCGAGACCCTAGAGTTGGATGGAAGTGTTCTAGCGAGGGTCAGGAGGCTGGCATACTTCAGGGAGGTCTACCTGCTTTGGGAGGGTGCAACGCCGGGGAGCTTCCTGGCCCGCCTCGGTATGCAGCCCCCGAGAAGCCATGAGGGGTGCCAGGCCTCTTTGACCCCCCAGATAACGCTCTACAGGCTCGGGAGAGGGTGGTGCCTGCGGATTGTGCCAGATCAGGTCATGTACGAATTCTCCGACTTCGTCTGTAGGCTTGCTCGAAACGAGAGAGACGTTGAGAGGATGTTCAGGGCGGGCGTGGCTCACCTGCAGAGCGGCGTCAGGAGGGCCTACTCGGCCGAGTCCTCTAGGCTCTTCAAGACAATCGAGGACTTCATGGACGACCGACGAGCCCCCCAGCTCTACTTGACGCACTGGTTCTTCGGGATCCACGGTAAGTTCTTCCCGCGGATGATAAGGGCGGCGATGAACAAGATGGGTCTGGGGCCAGGCGACCTCGTCCTAGATCCCTTCACAGGGTGCGGGACCCTGAATGTCGAGGCCTCCCTCATGGGGGTCCGGTCTGTTGGGGTGGAGGTCAACCCTCTGCTTGCCATGGTCAGCAGGGTCAAGGTCAGGGCGCTCAGCCTGGACGCGGACTACCTGACGAGGCTAATTGAGAAGGTCTCTAAGGAGCTGACGGAACGTCCCCTCGCACCACAGGCAGACGTCGGCGAGGCGCTGGCCAGGCTACCACAGAGGCTGGCCGAGAAGGTCAGGCGAGATTCGCTCGCCACGGTGATGAGGATAATCGAGATCGCAGAGTCCGCTGGCGATCCAGACCTGTCAGACCTGCTGAAGGTTCCCCTGGCGTACTGGATGAGGAGCATGCTAACCAAGCAGACGCCGGAGAAGGTCGTTAGAACTTACCTCGACCACCTGATGAGGATGGGTTTCGCAGTAAGGTTCCTCGCTCTCTACAGGATGGAGGTGGCCCCCGTTGAGCCAGCCGACGCCAAGATACTCGTTGGGGACTCCACCAAGCTCAAGGACGTTCTTGGCTCTGGAGCCCCGCGAGAACTCACCGAGGGATTCGACGCGGTGGTCACGAGCCCGCCCTACATGACGGCCATCGACTACGTTGGGGAGCAGGTCTACGCTCTCTACCTGCTGGGTCTCACTAAGGATCACCTGGAGGTGGACAGATACACCCTGGGGTCCACCAGGGGGGTCAGAGCGAGCGACTGGGATGAAACTCTGCTGGACACCCTGCCGGAGGAGGTCTCCTCTTTCCTGACTTGGCTGAGGCCCCGCAGGCCAAAGCTGGCCTCAGCTCTGCTGAAGTACTTCGCCGGAATTCGAAAGTCTCTGGCGGAGGTGTTCTCGGTCCTAAAGCATGGAGGGAAGGTCGCTTGGGTGATCGGAAGCAGGCAGGTGATGAGCGTCAAGGGTGTCAGGCGCGAGGTTCCGGTTGCTAAGTGGATGGCCCAGATGGGGGAGTCCGTTGGCTTTGACCTCGAGGGGGAGATCAGGATCGAGCTGGCGAAGTCCACCGAGAGGGGCGCGATACCCACGGAGAGCCTGATATTCCTGAAGAAGCCCTAGAACCTCAGAGGCTCCTCTATCAGCCTCAGATCCCGGTCTTCCAGCTCCACATTGACCGCCTCAGCGTTCTGCTTGACCTGATCCTCACTCTTGGCCTCGGATATCTCCTTCAGGGCAGACAGAACCGAGGCTATCTTCAACATGGTCCCGTACTGGAGCGTCGTCCAGACCCTCCTCTGGAGCCCTCTGGGCATCCTGCCCGGCCTGTACTTGTCCGTTAGCAGTCCCTGAGCGAGCGGGCTGTAGGCGATCAGCGTTATCCCCTCCCTCCTGCAGTAGGGGAGGAGTTCTCGCTCAGCCCTCCTCTTGAGGATGCTGTACTCCACCTGATTGGAGGATACGTCATGCTTCTTCAGGGCCTCCCTGGCGGCCTCCAGCCTCCTCAGGCTCCTCTCTAGCGCCTTCTTCACGCCTCTGTAAGTCAGGTGCGCTGGAGACGCCTTCGTGGCATTGACCACATCCTCCCTAACTTCCCTCACGGCCTCCCCAATCACCCCCCCTCAAAGAGACCTCCACCGTAGGCCTCAGCAGTGTCTATCAGGTTGATGCGAACATCGATTGCCGTCTGAATCACTCTTATGCCCTATCCCTGTCGAACTCCCTGCCCCAGCCCCAGTACGAGCTCCCGATCTGCTAAGTACCCAGGACAACTTGGAGATCCTCAGGTCCGTTCTCCCGAGGTTGACGCAGTCCACGAGATCCCCCGCCCCTCAGGGATCTCCTCCAAACACAATCTTTTCAATCTGCCTGAAGTCCGCCACATCGGACTCGAACTCGAGGGCATCGACATTGTCGAATGCCCTCGAAACGGACTCCACGTTCACCCTTCTGTCGTCCACGAAGAGAGCCCGGCCCCTCCACTCCGGGCCTAGCTCTGCTAGTATCTTTCTGACCATTTTGACCTTGTCTGGGTGGAACTCGATGACAGGCCGCCAGAGGAACTCTAACAGTCCCAGCGCCTCTAGGAGGGGGAACACCACCTCTGGCTTGTTCCAGCTGGCCACGGATACCCTCACCCCCTCCCTGCGGCACCTCTCGAGGAACTCCCTAGCGTGAGGCTTGAGTGTGACCAGCTCCCCGCTGGAGTCAGCGGCGGAATCTTCGCTCCTCCTCTCGAAGGGAGGGTTCAACGATGACGCATCCTCGTGATCCCAGAGAGTGAGATCGAGATCCAAGATTACTAGGTCGTAGCGGCGCGGCACGTGCGCGATCGATGACTGAGTGTCCTTAAGTTCACGCACCAAGGTGGAGCGACATCCAGCCCCCTAACGGGCCCCTCCCCCGAGCGACTCCCTCACGAAGGGTTGGCTTGAGCGCCTCGCCAAGCTTGACTATATAACGAACTTGTGCGCAAGTACCATAGTGCTTAGCAACAAGGACAGGACCGAAAGCTTAGTGCACAAGTACCTGATAGCTCACCACGACATAACAGGTAGGAGTATCCTAAGGGTTGCAATTCTGAGGCTACTAAAGGAGAAAGGGGAACTCACCGGATACGACATAATCAAAGAGATAGAGCTTAGGACTGGTTACTGGAGGCCGTCTCCAGGGACGATCTACCCGATACTCAAGGATCTCGAGGCAAGGGCCATAGTCACGAAGAGGAGAGAGGGTCGGAGGAAGATCTACTCGCTAACACCGAAGGGGGCTCAGCTGGCGGGCCAGCTTTCAGAGATAGCGGACTCCATCAGGAGGAGCATGAGCAGGTTCCTCGAGGCTGCGGGTGCCCTGCTAACGGAGGAGACGCCCTCAGAGTTCAAGGAGGCTCTCAGAGAGCTGAAGGTCGCTCTGGTAGAGGTGGACGTGACTGACCCAGAAGTGGCGCGTCAAGTTGAGCGCATCTTGAAAGAGGCTGCCGAGAGGATTAGGGCTCTAGTGAGCAGGAGTCAAGAGGCGGCAGAGTTTTAGTACCCCGCACCTGCTTGACCCAAGAGCGAGGTTGGCCGACGCAGAAATGAATCTCCAGCAAATCGAGAGAAAGTGGGAGAAGCTCGTAGCCAGAGCAAAGGGAGACCCTTGGTCTCTGGTGTCCATGAAGCCGGAAGAACTCAAGACTCTGCTTCTCAGCTCGATCGAGGGATTGGCGCGTCTCGTCGGAGCCACGGCCATAACTGTGGAGCTGGGCAGGTGGAGGGCGAGGTACTACAGGAAGTCGCTGGTCGACGACGATGAGTGGGAGGAAGAGGACGGAGAGCTGGTCTGCTCCGTTCAGCTGGAGGACTCGAGCGGCTGCTCGATAACGGCGCTCTCGATAGGTCTCCCTGACGAGGACGGGCCAGAGGTGTACGCCAGGTCGGCGGGAGAGATTGCCGAGATATTCCTGACGGGCAGGGTCTGCGAGGAGGGAAGCCTAGAGCCCGAGCACTGAGGCGCGAATGTTAATCCCGTTTGGGGGGCTGAGTCTAAGATTGCCCCAACAGGCTAGATCAATTGACTTCTACCTGAGGAGGCTAGCTGTTGCCTGCAGCTACTCGAATGAAAAGTACACGCCTCAGCTCATCAGGCTACTGGACCTGATCATAGAGGAGAGGTTCGAGGAGGCCGAGGAGGCCCTGGAGAGCTTAGCCGAAC
>CBEVRO010000029.1:0-14263 GCA_965552295.1 uncultured archaeon
ACGATTTGGCTGAAGAGGAATTCAGGCCGCGGCCACCGGATCTTTTATACTCCTCCCCCAGCCCGTGGGCCGATGCCCCCCAAGGCAGTGATCCTAAGGGTCTCAGGGATAGTTCAGGGCGTCGGATTCAGGCCGTTCGTGTTTAGAATAGCTCGAAAAGCAGGGGTCCATGGCTACGTCAGAAACATGGGGGGCAGCGAGGTCGAGATAAGGCTGGAGGGGGAGGAGAACTCCATTGCGGAGTTCCTCAAACTCCTCCTCCTGGAGAAGCCTCCTCCTGCCAAGATAGAGGAGTTCACGCTCAGCGAGGACTACCCTACCTGGATTGGCGAATTTAGGATACTCCCCAGCCAGAAGGGGGCCCAGCTCTACTCCATGATTCCCCCAGATATCGCCGTCTGCGAGGACTGCCTGCGTGAGGTCTACGACCCTAAGGACAGGCACTACCGCTACGCGTTCAACAGCTGCGCATGGTGCGGGCCTAGGTTCTCCATGATCGAGTCGATCCCCTACGATAGGCCAAACACGGCAATGCGGGACTTCCCCCTCTGCGATGAGTGCCGTGAGGAGTACGAGAATCCAGAGGACATCAGGCGGTTTCACGCTCAGGGCATATCCTGTCCAGCCTGCGGCCCCAGGCTGTGGCTAGAGGACTCCTCTGGCAGGCGCGTCGATACTGGCGATCCAATCTCCGAGGCTGCCAGGCTGATAGACTCCGGGGCGGTGGTGGCGATTAAGGGGGTGGGGGGCTACCATATAGCCTGCCTAGCCACGGACGACGCAGTTGTAGAGGGGCTGAGGAAAAGGAAGAGGAGACCCGAGAAGCCGTTTGCGCTCATGGCTCTAGATCTAGAGACGGCCAGAAAGCACGTTGAAGTCGACGACGTGGCAGAATCCCTTCTCACGAGTCCCGAGAGACCGATAGTGCTGCTGCCCAAGAGAGCGGGGTCTCCCATCTCAGACCTGGTCGCGCCGGGGCTGGACACCATCGGTGTGATGCTCCCCTACACGCCCCTCCACCACATGCTGCTCTCAGAGACCAGAGACAGGATCCTCATCATGACCAGCGGGAACGAGCACAACAAGCCCATGTGCACGAGCGAGGAGGAGGCCAGGCGGAGGCTTTCATCGTTCGTGGACTACTTCCTGCACCACAACAGGAGGATTGTGAACAGGGTAGACGACAGCGTGGTCAGGTTCACGGCAGGTCGGGTCACGATGCTGAGGAGAGGGAGAGGGTACGCTCCAGTCTGGATCAGGCTGCCGGCTCAGCTCGAGCGTCCAGTCATAGCGTTCGGCGCCGAACTCCAAACCGCTGGAGCCGTAGCCTTCTCGAACAAGGCCGTGCTGACGCAGTTCATAGGAGACACGGACGAGTTTGAGAACCTCGACTACATGGACAGGGCCCTCCGCTTCTTCTGCGAGACGTACGACATCGATCCCTCCGAAGCCATCTTGGTGGCGGATATGCACCCCGCATACGGCACCAGGCGACTAGCAGAGGCCTGGGCCAGGGAGCACGACGCCGAGGTCAGGCTCATGCAGCACCATCACGCGCACGTGGTCTCGGTTATGGTAGAGGTCAGAGTGCCTCTTGGGTCTCGGCTCGTGGGGGTAGCCGTGGACGGCCTGGGGTACGGAGAGGACGGTCAGCTGTGGGGCGGCGAGGCTCTGGTCGCCAGTTATGGGGAGTACGAGAGGGTTGGGCACTTAGCGCCGCAGCCCATGCCAGGGGGCGATTTGGCGACAAGATACCCGGTCAGAATGCTGATAGGCATCCTCTCGACATTCATGTCTGACTCAGAGGTCATGGAGCTGCTGAGCGAAAGGAATCTCATCTCAGGTCTGCCCAGGGGAGAGACCGAGGCCAGGATAGCCGTATTCCAGGCTAGAGACCCTCAGACGCCAAAGATCTCTAGTGTAGGCAGGACGCTTGATGCTATCTCGGCTCTGCTAGGTTTGTGTTTCGAGAGAACCTACGAGGGAGAGCCAGCAATGAAACTCGAGGCGGCGGCTAGGGGAGGGTGCTCATTAGATGGGCTGGAGGCTCCATTGCGTGGACACGGTGTGATCGACACTTCTAGACTCGTGGAGGCTCTGATCGAGCGAATAGACTCCTTCAGCGTAGCTGACCTAGCATTCTCTGCCATTCACGCCATCGGTCTGGCTTTGGGAGAGCTGGCGGCCAAGGCCGCGAGCTCATTAGATGCTAACTTTGTTGTGGTATCCGGCGGAGCCGCCGTCAACTCAATACTAATCGAGGGCATGGAGGAGGCCCTCAAGCGATCGGGCCTAGAGCTGAGACTAAACTCGAAGGTGCCCCCGGGAGACGGGGGTATTGCCTTGGGGCAGGTCGCACTTGCCCTCGCCCTCAAAGAATGAAGGCGCTGCGCTCACTATTTTATCGGGTAGACCTGCTAGTCTTCATGGATCGATTATCATGGTACTTGGTGATCCAGACACTGTTCTAACGAGGGCCTCGGCATACTCAGTCCTCGCGATTCTGTTTCAGTACCCTGGGGATGAAGTAGCCGATCTGCTATTTGGAGGGTGGGCCGCCGGGGTTCTGATAGGCTGCGCCGGTTCGCTAGCAGAGCTGGGTTATGAGAGTCCCAAACTGTTCAAGGAGCTGGCAGAGGTACTGAAGAGGCACTCAGAGTCCGAACTCTCGTCGCTAAGGGAGGAGTACGCTAGGCTGTTCATATCCTCACAGACAAAGCCTGCTTGCCAACCTTACTCGTCAGCCTACCTCCAAGTACAGTCAGGACAGCCCTCAGTTAAGGCATTCGAGGTCTCGGATGCGCTGAGGAGCTGGGGGCTGGAGATCTCAGAGGAGTTTGGGTATTCTCCTGAGCACCTTGCGCTGGAGTTGGAGTTTGCAGCCTACCTGCTAGAGAGAGCCAGGTCGGGCATTCTAGAGGGCGACCCCGACGAGGCCGAGAAGGCTGAGAGGGACTTCTTCCTCTTGCTGACTCACATGGCAGAGTGGGTTCCAAGGTTCTCTGAGTGCGTTACCAGGGAGGCGCAGATTGAGCTCTATGAGGCTGCTGGAAAAGCCCTCAAGTCCTTCATTGAAGACGAGGCGAAGTTCGCAGGAATCGTGCGGAGTAGGTAGGCTAAGATAGGAGAGTAGCGGGAACCAGTTAGCAGATCCGAGGTACGAGAACTCCCGATGGAGGCTCTAGTATCCTGAGCCCTCCCGCGCTTGTCTTGAGCAGGACGAGTCCCTTGTACTTTTCCAGAGATCGAGCCTCTCCGATTATCTCCGCGTCTTGGAAACCCAAGTCTCTTATGAATCGAAGAATTTCTTCCGCCTTTCCAGGCTCAACGCCGAGCACAGCCCGCCCCTCGCAGGCTAGAGCCATGGGGTCTATTCCCAAGAGTTCCGTGTATGCTCTGACCTCGTCTCTTACAGGTATCTTGGTCTCCTCCACCGCTATCACCAGATCAGTCTTCTTAGCCCACTCGTTGAGGGTCTGAGCGAGTCCGCCTCTCGTCGGATCCTGCGCTGCATGTATAGCCTCGCCGTACCGCTCGAGGAGGGGGAGCATCAGCCGGGTGAGGGGCTGGGAGTCGCTGACCAAACCCTCGGATTCCACGTCAACTCCCTTCTGAGCTGCCAGTATGGCCGCGCCGTGTTCTCCTATTGTTCCTGACACGATTATCTTGTCCCCCGGCTTGAGCTCCGAGTCTACTATGAGCCTATCGGCGATGCCAATGCCAGCCGTAGTAATCACGATCTTGTCCACCTGCCCGCGGGGCATCACCTTGAAGTCTCCTCCAACCAGCTTGACACCTTCTCTCCTGAGCACTTCTACCAGGCTGGAGACTATTCTCCTGAGGTCGTCCATGGAGAAGCCTTCCTCTGCCACTATCGCATCCAGCATCGCTAGTGGCTTGGCCCCCATCATCAACAGGTCGTTGATGGCCCCAGAAGCGGCCAGCTCTCCAATGTTTCCGCCAGGGAAGAAGGGCGGGTTCACCGTGTAGGAGTCCACTGTGAACACGAGGTAGCCTCCGCCCGGCAGCGGCATAGCAGAGCCATCGTCAAGCTCGTCTGTCCCCACGCCACCCTCTACCTTCTTCATCTCATCCTCTAGGGCCGAAACGATCAGGTCTTCAATCAGCCGGAGCGTCTCCCTCCCGCCTGCCCCGTGTGCCAGACGGATCAGACGCTCTTCATCGTGCAAGCGATCACCCACCATGCCCTTGCAGGGCCCTAACTAGCTCCTGTAGGAGCTTTATTGTCTCTTCTGCCTCCCTCTGATCTATCTTAGATATCACTATGCCTGCGTGCACGACCACGTAGTCTCCAGGCTCAACGTCCTCAAGAGACGCATCGACCTCTCGCTTTATGCCGCCGAAGTCCACTATAGCTGTTCTGCCCTTAACCTCAATAACCTTCGCCGGTATACCGAGGCACAAAGTCGACTCCCTCCCTCCATAGGCTGACGACACTCCTCGCGAGCGCATCGTCAGCTCTGGTCAGCGGTTCTTCCCTCCTGCTATCATGATATCCCTCCTTAATCTTTGTCCCACGCTCACATGAACACATCACAAGCGCCTCAAAATGGTCGACACAATCTACTGGTACTCTCGTTTGGCAAACTGCAGATTTCCCACAGATTCGAGTCGCAGCGCACGAATGGCTGACGTGTATTGGCGCCAATGGCCGGTTAGCTCGCTCTCCACGTAGCGATTTTAAAGGGTCTGAGGGATCGGCGTGCGGGAGACCAGAGGTTGCACGAGCTGGTGCTCGTAAGTGGGATAATAGACGCCGTCTCAAGACTCGTAAGGGAGAGGAATAGGAAGGTCTCTAGGCTCACCGTGGCTGTGGGAGAGCTTGCCAGCATGGACAGAGGCCTAATAGAAGATCTGCTGAGAGAACTCGTGGTCGGGACGGAGCTAGAGGGCGCGGAGATATCGGTGGAGGTAGAGAAAGCAAGAGTCAAGTGCATGTCCTGCGGGGCCGAGTGGGGCTTTGAGGATCTAGTCAAACCTCTCTCAGAAGAGGAGAGGGAGATGATACACTTCTTGCCAGAACTGGTGTCCTCTTTCTCCAAGTGCCCAGCCTGCGGGAGCAGGTACCTGCGGATAGAATCGGGTAGGAGCGTGAGGGTGGTGGAAGTTGAGCTCGAGTAACGACGCGTTAGACTTCAGGGACGGGATCATAGAGAGGAGATTTAGGAGAATCGATTTCATACTGCTGGTTGCCAGTGGTAAGGGAGGAGTGGGGAAGAGCCTTGTCTCCGCTACTCTAGCAGCCGAAGCGGCCAAGAGCGGACTGGCGGTTGGACTGCTAGACCTAGACCTCCACGGCCCCTCTTCTGCGGCGATACTTGGGGTCGAGGCCTTCCCTGAAGAGAAAGAGGACGGACTAGTCCCTCCGGAGGCGGCAGGCGTCAAGGTTATGTCAGTGGATCTGTTCGTCCGAGGGAGACCCGTCCCAGTCTGCGGCTGGGGGAAGAGAGAAGTGATCAAGGAGATCATGGCGCTGACAGACTGGGGTCGCCTTGACCTCCTAGTGGTTGATCTCCCGCCTGGGACGGGAGACGAGGTGCTCACAGCAGCTTCGTCCATTAGGGGAAAGAGAGGAGCCATCATAGTCACGATACCCTCGGCGCTCTCTGTGAAGGTGGCGAGAAGGGCCGCTGAGCTCCTCATGGACATGGGGATCCCATTGATCGGCGTGGTAGAGAACATGGCCGGGTTAAGGGTAGGGAGCGAGGAGGTCAGGCCGTTTGGCAGGGGAGAGGCGGAGCGGCTGGCTAGTGAACTCGGGATACCCCTCTTGGGCAGCCTCCCCATAGACCCTGCAGCTTCCTCGGCCGCGGACGCGAGCGACGTTGACTCGCTGCTCAAGTCAGAGTTCGCCGCCGCCGTGAGGCGCGTCTTAGAGTGCATAAGATCCGTCATGGAAGCGAAGTAGTTCCTTGGACCTCAGGGGATTTACAGCGGGGTGAATAACCCCACTACCTCGCTTGCTGTAAACCCGAGGGCTTATCAATTTAGGTTAGTGGTCCATCGGAGTGCTCTCCTGAGATTCTCGGCCGTGAGATTCAATCTCGCGAAGCACTACTTCGACTACCTTGGGTATGACCCGCTTTATCTCCTCTGACGGCTCTAGGCCCAGGTCGAACGACTTGGCTTCGACACCCACTATTATGATGTCACGCGGCATTTTGTACACAGTCGTGAGTTCGGCTAACTTCAGCGCAGCTATCAGATCGAATTGGTGGAGGGAGACCAGCTTAAGGAGTCTGTCCTCCATAGCCAATATCTCGCTAAGCGTGAGCCTGTAGATCGTCCCGGGCTTGCCGCCAGCAGAAACGGCGTCGACTATCACAGCCTTCTCGGCGCCGTCCAGCGCCTCGAGGACAGCTATCCCGTTAGTGCCGCAATCAACTACTTCGACGTTGGAGGGCAAGGGCATGCGCTTGAGTTGGTTCACGACGTGTACGCCCACGCCTTCGTCAGAGAAGAGCGTGTTGCCGACCCCTATTACCACTATTGAGGGCTTACCACACTTTTTCTCCAAGTTGTCTACCCCTCTCAGCTCTTACCTCAATCAGGTCAGAAAGAGGGAGGGGGAGGAGATAAGCAACCCTCACTCGGCTAGGGGCTCGTCCCTGTAACCAAAGGTGATTGCGTGTAGCATCTTGAAGACCCAGGCGGCGTAGGCGTGGAGTATTACCACTCCGAGTATTAGGAGCGCCGTCAGCTGGTGGAGGGCCCTGATCACCGCGTAGGGTCCGCCTCCGAAGATGGAGGCGAGGAAGCTGGCTATCTGATACACGAAGGAGAGCTTCTCTGGGAAGGCCAGAGCGAGTCCCGTGATGGCTATTAGCAAGCCGAGAGCGAAGTATATCCACCAGACCATGGCCTCGGTGGGTACGATCCTCTCAACGTACTCGCCCTTCTTCGGGTCGTATCTAATCGGCTCCTCTATGTGGGGGCCTATTCCAAACCAGGCCTTGGCCTCTGCTATCATGAACTTGAGCGAGTACGGTATCCGCCTCAGGCCGTACCAGCTGTAGTCCCCGCTTATCACGAAGTAGTACACGAAGAACAGCGACGTAGAGAGCCACGCCAGCCCAGTTACAACGTGCACGGCTCGAACGGTTCCGTTAGGGAGCACCCTGATGCCCCAGAAGCCGCCCAACTGAATCCCAGTGAGGCCGAGTATCAGACCCTCGATGAAGATGAGCCAGTGGAGCGCTCTGAACAGCGCCGTGTGCCTCTTAACTCGAACGCGCTTCTTCATGGTGGCTCATCTCCTAGCAGAGGCTGCACAGTCCGTGGCTCACCTCGAACTCGTATGTCTTCCTACTGGGTGTGATGACGTGCACCGCGCACGCTAGGCAGGGATCAAACGACCTGACGATGAGCAGCGGCAGCGTGGCGTTGACGTACTCGCCAGTCTCGGTTGGCTCCATGTTGAGCCTCGCGAACTTCGGGTTGAGCTTCGTCAGGGCTGCGGCGACCGTGTCACCCCATCCGGGGTAGAGCGCGTTGGCGAGTTCGGGCACCGTCAGGGTCGGGATCCACGTCGTGCCGCACTGGATTGCCTGCTCTCCGGCTCCCGGCCTATCCTTGCTATCTCGCGGGCTCCAGTTCCACGTACTGGGTACCACAATCTGCCAGTGGTCAATCTTGTGGCCCTTTATCTTGACCCAGTGGCCGAGAGCTCCCCTCGGGGCCTCCCAGAGACCCCTGCCCTTGGCCTCCTCTGGCACCGGCTTGTAGTTGAGATTCTGGGTCTGGCCAGCCTCAACGAGGCTGACTAGCTCCTTGAGGAACTCGAATGCGGCGTTGGCCGCTATTAGGGCGCAGGCAGCCCTCGCGACGACCCTGTCTAGGACCGAGCCCTTCGGGTTCCTGACCTTGTACACGAAGTCCCCGTAGTTCTCGCCAGTGATCGGGTGGATCCTCGGTATCCTCCACTCGGTCCCCATGGTGTTGAGCATCCTCGCGAGCGGCCCCACTTCGCATACCTTGTCGTCATAGCGCGGCGCCTTCGCCCACGAGTAGGCGCTGGGCTTGTTGTGATCGGGGATGGTCTGCCCTTCCCACGGGTGGAGACCATCGGGCACGTCGTAGAACGAGTACTTAGCATCCTCAGTGATCTTGTTCTCGTCAATCGGGTGCCTCACGCCGTCGCACCAGAATCCGGCCTTGATGAAGGACTTCTCGCGCTTGGAGATATCGAGCCAGTCTGCCTCGTAGTCGTCGGGGTGCGGCCATATTCCGTAGGACAGGAAGTTGCCCGTGCCGACGCCCGCATCCTCCAGGCCGACCTCGGCCCCCACTACGGCTCCGGTCACTTCCTTGATTCTCTCGTTGGCCTCGAGGAGGTTCATTATGTCCTGAATGTGCGTGAGCGCGACGAACTCCCAGACGTGCACGAGGGCCGCTATAGACTTGGCTATCCTCTCGAGCGTAGGCTCAACGAGTACGCCGCCAGGGTAGTAGTTGGCTGCGTGCGGGAACTTGCCAGTCCACAGAGCGACGACCTCATTGGCCCTCCGCTGGACCTCAACGCACTTGGCGTAGTGAGTCCCGATGCCCTGAGCGAGGCCTTCCTTACCCAGCACCGGCGGCAGTATTGGCGCGCCGTACTCTGGCCCCATCAGGACGCCGAGTTCAGGCCCTATCAGCAGGTAGAAGTGGATTAGGTGGTCGTAGATGTAGTACGCGCAGGATGCTATGTTTCTGATCAGGATAGCCGCGGGGGGTGGCACGGCGTCGAAGGCCTCGTCGAGGGCCTGCACGGTGGCTAGCGCGTGCGGGTGGGGGCAGACTCCACAGATACGCTGGTTTATTATGACGGCATCGCGAGGATCTCTCCCCTTGAGGAAGACCTCGAAGCCTCTGAACATCGTGACGGGCGCCTTGCACTCCGTCACGAAGTACTCGTTGTTGAACTCCGGCTTCCTTTCGATCTTACACTCAATCTTCAGGTGGCCCTCGAGCCTGCTTATGGGATCTACCCTAAACGAGGGCATTTCTCATCACTCACCTCCCTCTTCCTCTTTCTCGGTCCCGGTTTTGGTCAGCATCTTCTTGGCGAAGTGTACCGCGACGCCAGCGGCCGCGGCGCCGACGAAGGCCTCACCCCACTTCTCAGCCGGGAGGCCGAGAATCGTGGGCAGGGATGGCAGCTTCTCGAAGAATGGCGCCGTATCACCGTCGGGGAAGTCTGGCTCAGAGCAGCCCACGCACGGCGCGCCGACTTCGACGCAGTACGCGACCCCGTTATTCCACTTTCTCAGGGCGCAGTCGGTCCACGTGACCGGGCCCTTGCAGCCTATCTTGAACCTGCATCCAACTTCGCTCTGGCCAAACTCGGCGAAGATGCCCCTGTCGTAGTACGGCCTGAATGGACAGAGCTCGTCGTGCATGTTCCTACCGTAGAACATGAGGGGCCTGTTGTACTGGTCTAGCTCTGGCACGACGCCAGCGATGAGGCTCGCGAGCGTCAGTATGAGGCTGTCCGGGTGGCCCGGACACCTCGGCAAGTTAATCACGCGCCCCGCCTTGTCGTGCATTCCAACTTTCTCGAGGAACTCCTGAACGCCCATCGCACCCGTTGGATTGCCCTTCGCGTGTGGTATGCCGCCGAACGCAGCGCAAGAGCCGAACGCTACTATGTAGTCGGCCACCTTGGCGCAGTCTATGACCCAATCCCTGAAGTCCCTCCTACCAGTCTCACAGAAACCGGGATCTTGCATGGCGCCTTCTACCACGAGGATCTTCTGTCCAGGACCTTCATGGTTGATCCAGTCCTCGATAAGCTCGACCGCGAGGCTCCCAGCCGCCGGATGGATGACGTACATCCAGTCTGGGAGAGCTATGGGCAAGCCGGAGTTGCCGACAGTAATGCTGGTCAGGATCTCAACTATGTCGGGATCCGCTGCCTGAGCGAACGATATGCTGCAGCCAGTGCAACCAGCGCCGTTGAGCCAGCAGATGTGGACGTAGTCCTTTGCTTCCGCGAAGACCTCCAGTACCATCGGCTTGTACTGGGCGAGAAAGCTTGTTGCACCCATCAGGGCGGCTAACTTGAGGAAATCCCTTCTGGGGAGCTTTGCTGCAGGCACACGAGCGGGTAAGTTGCAAATTAATTAAGTGTTCATTTCCTGGCAGTTCTGCGCAAGGTCTCGTTACAATACTCTAATGTACGTCAGGTGATGAGGTCAGGAACGTTCTGAGACCGGTCCCCACAAGTTACCTTTCAAATATATCGGGTGTTAAGCAAAAATTTCAACAGAGTAGGCAATCAACCAGCGGAGAGCGAGGTTAATGCCTCAAAAGCCTAGTTCCTGTGGCCGGATAGCGTAATGCCCGCCTTAGGTGGGCCTCTTCCGGCCATCTCTGAACGTCTTAAAAGTTCAAAAACAGACCGCATGGCATAGCCCACAGTGCCTCCAGACAGGCCAATCGATCTGTCCCTGCCGTTTAGGCGAAGAGAAGTAGCGCAGAGTGTAGCCTCTGCAATATCGAAGGCTGCCGCTGAGATAGGGCGCCATGTCAAGATAATGGACTTCTGCGGGACTCATGAGTGGACCATAACGCACTTTGGCCTCAGGTCTCTCATGCCGGAAAACGTCGAGCTAGTGGCTGGGCCTGGCTGCCCGGTCTGCATAACCCCAGGGTACTACGTTGAGGTCGCCGTCAGACTCGCCGTGGACGGGATTAGAGTGTTCACGTTTGGCGACGCCTACCGTCTTCCCAGCTGGACCGGCTCTGGGCTGCCTAACAGCTTAGAGGAGGCTAAGGCGTCTGGAGGCAATGTCGAGATCGTTTACAGCGTCTTGGACGCCGTAAAAATTGCCCGAGAGGATGAGAAGGAGTCACTTTTCCTCGCCGTTGGATTTGAGACGACCGCGCCAGCCACCTTGTCTCCCGTGGCGAGCGGCGACGTCCCTCCGAACCTGACGTTCATCAACGTCCACAGGCTCACTCCGCCAATAATGAGGTACGTCCTTGACACTCACCCCGGGGCCCCCATTGACGGCGTCATAGCGCCGGGTCACGTATCCGCGATTGTAGGGGCCCGAGCCTGGGAGTTCATACCGGTTGAGTATGGCGTCCCAACAGTGGTGGCCGGATTTGAGCCGGTGGACGTTCTAATAGCAGTCTTAGAGATTCTAAGGCAGATCAAGAGCGGAAAAGCTGAGCTAGTCAACGAGTACCGAAGAGTGGTCGGCTGGGAAGGCAACAGGGCTGCTCAGCGCGTTATCGAGTCGACGTGTGAGGTATGCGAGGCCTGCTGGAGAGGAATTGGCTTCGTCCCTTCTAGCGGCCTGCGGTTTAGGCCTGAGTACAGAGCGGTCGATGCAATGGCGGCATACGGGATACCTGAACTCACGGAGGAGAGGTGGAAGGCGGACCTCCCCTCTGGCTGTAGGTGCGCCGAGGTCACGCTAGGCATGGCTAAGCCCACGGACTGCCAGCTGTTCATGAAGGGATGCACTCCAGATAGACCCTACGGTCCTTGCATGGTGTCCTCCGAGGGCACCTGCTCCATTTGGGCTAGATTCGGCGGTGGGGGACTTGCAGAGGAGGTTGGAAGGGAGCTCGGAGTGATCTAATGTTGATTGGGGAGTTATTGCAGTCTGCTAGGAGTCTTCCTCAGTCCGAGCGTCGAGTAACTTCGCAGCCTCAAAATCGCGTCTCTGAGCCTGTCTATCAAAGAGTTCTCCTTAATCGGAGGCTTCTCTTTTGAATTCGGAAACAGCTTCGAGTATATTCTCACGGTGGAGGGAGGTCTAACCCCTGCCGACATCAAGAGGTCTGCGTCGGACAGGACCTCTTCCGCCAAATCGCTCGCGAGTATTGTGCCGCTGGCCAAGAGGTAAACGCGATCCGCCACTCTGGCTGCGAACTCGGCATCCTGTGATGCCAGGCAGACTATCCTCCCCCTGGCCTTGGCCTCATCAAGGAACCTCTCTAGGATCTCACAGCCTGGCAAGTCCAGGGAAGCTGTGGGCTCGTCCAGCAGGATCACTAGGGGATCCTGAGCTATTATGCCAGCCAAAGCTACTCTGGCGGCCTGTCCGTGGCTGAGCCTGTGGGGGGATTTGTCAGACAGTTCTGTCACGCCCACCCTCTTGAGAGCCTCTCTGACCCTATGTTCCAGCTCCTCGCCGCTCAGGCCAAGCTGGCTGGGAGCGAGCGCAACGTCCTCCCAGACCGTGGGCGCCAGGAGCTGGTCAGCAGGGTTCTGGAAGAGGATTCCACACATCCGCCTGAAATCAAACTCCATCGACGAAATTGGACGACCATCGAGCAGAACCTCACCGGAAGAGGGCTCCAGCAGGCCAGCTAGAATTAGCAGCAATGTGCTCTTCCCGGAGCCATTCGGCCCGAGGAGAGCGACTACCTCGCCGGCCCGGAGCTGAACGTTAACGTTCATCAACGCCTCTGTCCCGTCTGGGTAGGTGTAGCTCACTTCCCTGGCCTCGAGCAGCATACTCAAAGGGCGAGCACCTCTATCAGCAGGCTAAGCAGGCACGCGAGGGGTAGCGTAGAGAAGGCTATCGTGGCCCTCCACGAGCACGGCCTTTCCGGCAATCCCGACCAGAGCCTCGCCCTCAGAACCGCTGAAAGTCTCAGGGCCCTCACTGGACCTCTGATGAAGAGTTCAGAGGCGGCTGCAGAGAGAAGGCCGTATTCTCCGAGGAGCCCTGGGCGTGAGAGGATCCTAGAACTCTTGGCAGACACTAGTCTACTTAACTCACTGAGCTCTGAGGAGATGTGGGCTATCATTAGGGTCAGCGAGTCTCGAAGTTCCCTTGGCATCCCCAACTTCCCCATTCCCCTCAGCACTGTAGCCGATCCAGCCAACGACACGCAGGTGACTAGCGTGGCTATGCTAGAAGCGACTCTGACTGAGGTCGTGACGGCCTCAAGAAGACCATGGTGCTAGTGGAGCACGATCTTAGGGCTCATGATGAGCAGCGAGAAGCAGCACCAGAAGGCTGCAGCCTTGGCAACACGCGCCCTAGCAGTCTTGTGGACTCGCGACAGGGCGAGTGTCGAAATGAACAGTCCAAAAAGAGGAGGGAGGAGGGTTCGGCTGAACGAGATGGCTGCCGTGGCCGCGAACGTTCCCACCAGAGCTACCCTTGCCTCCACCCCCCTCAGCCCCCCGGGGGAAGTATCCAGAGCCGCTGCCCACTCCCCAATCGCGGAGGTCAGGCCGTAGACCGATCTCTTCGTCCAGTTGGTCACTTTTGGCGCCCTCTGAGCAGGGCTGGAATCAGGAGGACTCCAACCCCGACGAAGCCCGCCACGATATAGCCGATGGTGTCCGGCAGTCCTGGCACGGTGTAGTCTGGCAGAACACCGCTCCACAGCGGCTCAGATTCCTCGAGCCCTATCCTCTCGGCGGCTACCTCTAGGGGCTCTTGGTAACCCACGATCTCGGCTCCTATCACACCGAATAGTGGGCTTACAATTACCAGCACTACGATGGTCAGAAGGACCTTCTTGCTGATCATCCGCGGTCACCTCCCCGAGTACAGCACGTTTGGAGCCTTCCGAACGAGGAACCACACCACAGCGCCGGTCACTATCCCCTCGATGACCCCCAGGGCGAAGTGCCAAACCGCCATGACCGGCACCGTAACGGACAGCGGGTAGCCGAACTGAGGAGACAGGCCTATCTCCACTCCACAAGCCGCGGCTCCGAGCGTGATGCCTATCCAGCCAGCTAGGAAGGCGGCTACGGCCTTCCTGTCTTCCCCAAGAACAGACAGAGCGGCCTTGTAGATCCAGTAGCCGGCGAATACGGCTACGACGGCCATGTTGAACGCGTTGGCCCCCAAAGCAGTTATCCCTCCGTCTCCCATTAGCAGGCACTGGACGACTAGGTTGAGGAACATCGCGAGGCACCCGCCGTATGGCCCAAGGATTACAGCGGCCAGCCCTCCGCCTACCAGGTGGGCGCTGGTGCCTCCCGGAATGGGCCAGTTGAGCATCTGCGCGGCGAATATTGCAGCGGCCATGACTGAGAGCATTGACACGTCTCCACTGCCCTCTCTGAAGTACTTCTTCCAGCTGTAGGCAACGACTGCCAAGGAGATTACGTAAAAGATAGCGCAGATGACTGGATCAAGATAACCGTCGGGTATGTGCGCTCTTGACCACCCCCGCTCTCGCTTGGACTGCAGTAAAAAAGTGTTACGAAATTAATGATTTGGTGTTACTAAGAATAGAGGAGCCTCCTGTGCCTATGACCGCGAATTCTTTTAAAAGA
>CBEVRO010000030.1:0-14262 GCA_965552295.1 uncultured archaeon
ACTTGCTGCAGAGGAAAGGCCCCTTCAGGTTGACGGCCAGGACCCTGTCCCACTCCTCCTCCGAGACGTCGAGCACTGTTCCGATAGACGCGATGCCGGCGTTATTCACGAGCACGTCAATCCTCCCGTACTTCTTGACTGTCTCCTCGACCAGCCTCCTCACGTCTTCCGCCTTGGTGACGTCGGCTTGCACGAATATCGCGTCTCCTCCTTGCTCGACTATCTCGTCCCTAACTTTAACGCCCCGTTCGGCGTCCACGTCGCAGACTACGACCTTGGCGCCCTCCTCGCTGAACAGGAGGGCCGTGGCCCTCCCTATGCCCGAGGCCGCGCCCGTGATTATGGCCACCTTTCCCTCCAGCCGCCGGTTCACCCCTTCACCACCTCCATCGCGGCCGAGGCTATGTCGTCGGAGTCGGGCATCATAAGGTCTTCCAGCACCGGGCTGCAGGGCATCGGATAGAACGGCGTGGTGACTCTCTTCACCGAGGACTTCAGGTAGTTCGCGGCCTCCTCCGCGACTATGGCGGCCACCTCTGCCGAGACTCCGCACGGACCCCAGTCCTCGTCCACCACGACGAGGCGTCCGGTGCGCCTCACCGAGTTCAACACGGTCTCCCTGTCTATGGGGGAGAGCGTCCTCAGGTCTACCACCTCGGCGTTGATCCCCTCTTCCTCTAGGTACTCTGCGGCCTCGAGCGACTTCTTCACCATCAGGCCGGAAGTCACTATCGTCACGTCAGCTCCGCTCCTCACGACCTTCGCCTTCCCCAGCGGAGTGTAGTACTCTCCCACCGGGACGGGTCCGGACTCTGCGTACAGCATCTTGTGCTCGAGGAATATCACCGGCCCGTCATGCCGCAGGGCGCTCTTCAGCAGGCCCCTGGCGTCGCGCGGGTTGCTGGGCATCACCACGCACACGCCCGGCACGTGAGCAAAGATCGAGCTGAAGACCTGTGAGTGCTGGGCCGCGGCTCTCATGCCGCCCCCGCACGCGGCCCTGATCACCACGGGCACCTTCACTTGGCCGGCGTACATGTACTCCAGCTTGGCTGCCTGGTTGATTATCTGATCCATGCAGACCGTCGCGAAGTCCACGAACATTATCTCGACCACCGGCTTGAGCCCAGCCATCGCGGCCCCGACGGCCAGCCCCACGAAGCCCGTCTCAGATATGGGAGTGTCGCGGACCCTCTCCTCACCAAACTCCTCGAGGAGCCCCTTCGTCACCCTGAAGTCCCCGCCGAGGACCCCTATGTCCTCGCCCAGCAGCACTATTCGATCGTCTCTAGCCATCTCCTCGCGGAGCGTGGTGTTCAGGGCTTCCACCATAGTCATCTCCTTTACCTCTCCAGAGGGCGGCTCTTCCGGCCCCTCGGCCCTCACCGTGGGCAGGTGGCTGAAGGCGACCTTCGGGGGCGGGTATGGAGACTGCTTGGCCCTCTCGGCTGCCGACTCAACCTTGGACCTGACCTCGGCCTTTACGGCCTCAACCTCTTCCTCCGACAGTATTCCCCTCTCCACGAGGATCTTCTCGAGGCGCGGAATGGGATCTCTCTCCCGCCAAGCCTTGATCTCCTCCTCACTCCTGTAGAGCCTCTGGATCTTGTCTGGCTCGGCGGCGTAAGACCCGTAGAACCTGTAGGTCTTGCACTCAATCAGGGTCGGCCCGCCACCAGCCCGAGCCCTCTCGATCGCCTTGGACGCGGCGTCGTACACAGTCAGCGGGTCCATCCCGTCCAAGACCACTCCGGGCATGCCGTAAGCAGACGCTCTCTCCGCGATGTCCTTGATCTTCGTGGTCCTTGTTATGCGAGTGGAGATCGCGTAGAGGTTGTTCTCGCACACGTACAAGGCGGGCAGGTCCCAGATAGCGGCTAGGTTCAGCCCCTCGTGGAAGGCCCCCGTGTTCGTCGCTCCGTCGCCGAAGAAGCACGCCACCACCCTGTCCTCTCCGCGGTACTTGGCAGCGAACGCCAGGCCCGCCGCTATGGGGATGTCCGCTCCCACGATGCCGTTGGCGCCCATTATGCCGTGAGATACGTCGCAGAGGTGCATCGAGCCGCCCTTCCCCATGCAGCACCCATCCACCCTGCCCAGGATCTCGGCGATCACTCTGTAAGGGTCCAGCCCCTTCGCCAGGCAGTGGCCGTGCCCTCTGTGAGTGGTCACGATGTAGTCGTCGTCCCTGAGGGCCGCAACGACGCCCGCGGCCACGGCCTCTTGACCAACGCTGATGTGCAGGAACCCTGGGATCAGACCGGAGACGCTCATCCTGTAGAGGGTTTCCTCGACCTCTCGAATCAGGAGCATTGTCTTGTACATCTCTACGAGCTTCTCAGGAGGCACCGAGCTTGCATCCGGCATGCTAGCGAGCACACCTCCCCCCTCGAGGGCGCCGAGTACCTCAGATGCTCAACTCACCCCCCAGGGGCTTAGCTTGGCTCCCAGCCTTGGGATGGTTTAATTGTTTGTGAAGAGAGCCCACGCCGGGTGAACGCGTTGCCCCAGAAGGTATCCATCAAGCGCCTGAAGGGAGTAAGCGTCAACGAGAAAGCCCTAGCTGTTGTAAAAGAAATGATGCAGAAGGCTGACTTACTAGACATCGACGTTATAGAGCTGAAGAACGGCACTACGGTCGTGGATACTGGCGCGAACGTCGGAGGAGGCTACAGAGCGGCGGAATACGTGGTTAAGGCAGCCCTGTGTGGCTACGGCGAGGCTAGAGTGATAATGGCTCGGTACGGGAACATCTACCTGCCGACTATAGTTGCCTACACAGACCTCCCGGCGATAATAGCGATCTCCTTCTACATCTGGCCCGGAGTGATACCACCCCCGCACGCCGAGACCGACGAGTACACGGCTTGGGTCTCTGGGCCCGGGAAGTCTCGGATGCAGCAGCCCGACAAGATCTACGCCAAGCTAGACTACAAGGACGAGGGAGACGTCGCTGTCCTATTCGTCCAGCCCAGGGACAAGGTCCTCCCAGACGAGAAGGTGGCTGAGAAGCTGGCTCAGGCGTGTGGGGTAAATCCAGAGAACCTGTACCTCGTGGTTACGCCGTCGAACTCCATAGTGGGCTCAACGCAGGTCTCCACCAGAACCATGGAGGACGGCTTCTGGAGGCTGACGGAGTACTACGGCATATCATACGACAGGGTCGAGCTGGCCATGACGATGACCCCAATAGCCCCGGTGTCATCTGAGGTGTTCAAGGGACCCTGCCCGTGGGCCGACGACATGATACGCCACGGCGGAGTGTTCCACGCCTGGATCCGCACCGTTGAGGGTGAAGACCTGCAGAAGATGGCTGAGGAGACCGTGATAGAGAACAACCCAGCCTCCTTCGGCAAGTCCTTCTACCAGGTGGCCGTCGTGGAGAAGAAGTACATCCACCCAGACTGGGACCTCGAGAGGATAGCCAGGGAGGGCAGGGGCTTCGTCATGGCCGAGGTCTGCTACTACGATACCAGGACCGGCAGGATGTACAGAGCGGGGAGGGTCCACGACAACATCATAGAGAAGCTGCTAACCCGACCCTGGTGATCTGAGAGCAGGTTTCAGCCTCTCTTCTTTTCTCTTTTCTTTCCTTTCCCGAGTCCTCACACTCGAAGGAGCCTTGGTTGGTGGTGTCCCTTACTTACGCAGCCTTACGAGATGCTGGTTAAGCCTCTGAATACGTCCTTGAGCCCTTGGTAAGACCTCTTATACAGCTCGAACAGGCGGTCGTAGGTCTCCCTCAGCTCGCTGCGGGGATAGAAAGCTCGAGCTACCCTCACCATGGACGAGGCGGCCTCTCTCAGTCCCCTGTGCAGGCCTCCTCCCACGCTGGCGAGCATGGATGCGCCCATGAGCGAGGCCTCCGCCTCCTCCACGGCTAGAACGGGCTTCCCCGTCACGTCGGCCTTCATCTGACACCAGAGGTCGTTTCTGGACCCTCCTCCGCATGCCCTCAGCTCTCTCACCGAGACGCCTATCTCCTCGACAGCCTCCAGCACATGCCTTAACCCGAGGGCGCACCCCTCGAGCAGGGCCCTGAATACGTGGCCCCTCCGGTGCCCGAGCGTTAGACCTACGAGGGCCCCTCTCGCCAGCGGATCCCATATGGGGCTCCGCTCTCCGGCCAGGTAGGGCAGGAATATCAACCCGCCAGCTCCTGCGGGCACGTTTGAAGCCTCAGAGGTGAGTTCGTCGAGCCCTTCTCTCTCCAGCAGACGCGTGAACCACTCCAGAGACGCTCCCGTCGTGGACATGACTCCAGACACTATGGTGAGCCCATCCAGGAAGTGAGGCGCGCAGAAGACTCTCCCCTTGAGGTCCACGACGAACTTGGAGTGGGTCACCATGAGGCACGTCGAGGTCCCGGTGACGTCGCACGCCGACCCTGGATCCAAGGCTCCGGAGCCGAGCACCGCGAGGTAGGCGTCTATAGAGCCGGCGACCACGAGCGTGTCCTCGCTCAGTCCCGTCTCCTTGGCCGCCTCGGCTGACACGTTTCCCACGGCCGAACCAGGCTCAAGCACCTCTGGCAGCTTGTCCAAGATGCCCAGCTCTTCCATGAAGTCCGGCCAGGCCCACTTGACGGGGTCGAATAAGGCGGTCATCGCGGTGAACTTGTCGGTGACAAACCGCCCAGTCAGCCTGAGTGCCAGGTAGTCGGACGCTTGGAGAAACTTGGCGGTCCTCTCAAATATGGACGGCCTCACCTCCTTGAACCACAGCATCTTTGCCAGGGCGCTAGAGGGATCTGGCTTCCCGCCTAGCATGGGGGCCAGCCTCTCGGCCTGCCGCGCGGCCCTGCGATCCATCCAGAGTAGAGCGTTGTGGAGGGGCGAACCCCTCTCATCTACGGGCACCACCACCGGCGCCTGTCCAGACATCGCTAGAGCGGCTATCTTGGCTGGATCAAATCCCCGGCTTAGCACCTCACCGACTGCCTCGCAGAAGGCGCTCCACCAGGTGAGCGGATCCTGCTCGGCGCTGACCGCGTCTGGGCACACGACTTCGTACTTCCTCGCCGCCTTGGCGAGCGCCCTCCCCTCGGGGTCGACCAGAGCGACCTTGCACCCGCTGGTTCCGAGGTCGACGGCCAGTACGTAGCTCAAGGCGTCACCACCGCTTTGAGTCCCTCTGCTCTGCTCACGATCTCAACGAGCTCTAGGAGGCGGTCCAGGCCAGCCTTGTGAGTGACGATCCTCTCGAGCCTCACTCTCCCCTCTTCTATCAGTCTAGCCGCGTCGTGGAAGTCCCTCGGGGTGAAGCCGAAGCTGCCGACCAGCGTCACCTCTCCGTAGTGAATCTGGTTCGGGTCTATGGTGAGTTGGGAGCCTGGCGGGCACCCTCCGAACAGGAGGACGGTTCCGCCCCTCCTGACGCTGGCCAGTCCGGTGGAGATGGCTTCTGGAACGCCGACGGCCACGACGACCTTGTCTGCTCCCCTGCCGTCAGTGAACTCCCTCACGGCCGACTGGACGTCCCCCCTCGCGTTGATCGCGGCGTCGGCCCCGAGCTCGGTGGCGATCTTGAGGCGGTCTTCCAGCAGGTCCGTGACGATCACCTGAGCTGCCCCGAACGACTTGGCGAGCAGGAGGTGCATGAGGCCCATCGGACCAGATCCGACTATGAGCAGCGTGTCGGCTGGCTCGAGGCCTAGGTTCCTTATCCCGTGGAGGCAGCACGCGAGAGGTTCGGTCAAGCAGGCCACCTCGGGAGGAACGCTCTTCTTGATCTTATACAGTCCCTTCTTCACGATCTCCGCTGGAGCTGCCACGAGTTCGGCGAACCCTCCTGGCCTCAGGTAGTGCTCGAACAGCCTCTCGCACAGCGTGTACTGCCCCCTCCTGCAGAAGTAGCACACTCCGCATGGGACGTAGGGTGCAGCCACCACTAGATCGCCGGGCGACACGGAGCTGACTCCTTCGCCAACCTCCTCGACCCTCCCAGCTACCTCGTGCCCCAAGACGCACGGAGGCTTGATCAGCGGATGGCCCTTCTTCACGGTCTTGATGTCGGTCATGCAGACGCCGCACGCGAGCACGCGGATCAGAACCTCTCCCGGACCTATCTCCAGCTCTGGACACTCGTCCAGCTCTATCACTCCGGGCCCCCTGTAGACGGCGCACCTCAAGTTCTTACCCCGGGGGCCAAGCTGAGCATCGATATAAGAGATCAGGCCGGTTAGGCGCGCTCCTCCAAGTCACAAGGGCTCAGCGGTCTGCAGGAACCTCAGGGCCTCCTCCGCAGTGGGGAGACCTCCCCTCGGCCCCTCCGAGGCGACCTTTATAGCCGCCACGGCGCTGCCGAACTTAGCGGACTCTGAGAGGCTCCATCCCTGGAGGAGGCCGTATACCAGGCCGGCTGCGAATGCGTCTCCAGCTCCCGTGGTGTCGACGACCTTCTGAGGCCTGAGCGCCGGTACTCTGCTCAGGCCGGAGCGGGTTGCCACGATAGATCCCTCCTCGCCCGCAGTCACCACGATGTCGCCTGCGACGATGGAGTTGAGGGAGCGGATTCCGGCAGAGACGTCTTCGGTTCCGGTTAGCGTCTCCAGCTCCCTCCTGCTCAGGAGGATCACATCCGCCAGCTCTAGGAGGGGTCTGATGAAGTCGAGCCCGAAGGAGCAGAATACCCCTCCGGGCGCGTACACCACACCGATTCCCTTCTCTTTGGCGGACTGTAGTGCACCCAGCATTACCTCCGGGAACGCCTCGCCCACGTAGGCGATTCTGCTGGAGAGTAGATAGTCCAGGTCGACCTCTTCGGAAGATTCCAAGAGGGCCTTGCCCCCCAGGGCGTAGATCACCCTCCTGCCCTCTGAGTCAACGGCTATGAAGGTCGAGGCAGACCTCTCGCCCTCCGCGACGATGACCCTGCTCACGTCGACTCCGTGCCTCTCGAAGTCCTCAAGCAGGAGCCTCCCGTTCTCGTCCCCTCCGAGCTTCCCAAGAAACCCAACTGAGACGCCCAGCCTGGCCAGCGCCACGGCGACGTTTGCCGTCGATCCTCCCGGAAGCCTCCCGAAGCTCTTAACGAGGATTATCTCGTCTGGCTCTGGGAACCTGTCTACTCTGGCGACCATGTCCACGGCAGCAGCCCCTACCGCCACGACGTCGGGCAATCGCATCACCTAGCCTGGCCTGTGTTGGTCCATCCTCTCATACAGGCTCCTGGCTATCTCCTGGGCCTTCTCAAGCACCTGCTCCTCGTCGATCGTCAGCAACCTGCCGTCCCTCACGATCACTCTTCCGTCCACTATCGTGGTGACCACGTCGCTCCCCCTGGCGCAGTAGACCAGAGTGTTGACTAGATCGTAGATCGGCTGGAGGTGGGGCTTCTTGAGATCCACCAAGATTAGGTCGGCCTTCTTCCCAGGCTCTATGGAACCTATCACCCTCTCCATGCCTATGGCCTCGGCGCCCTCTATCGTGGCCATCTTCAATGCGTCCCTCGCCATGAGAGCGGAGGGGTTCAGCGTCGACACCTTGTGGAGGAACACGGCAGACCTCATCTCCTCGAACATGTCGAGGTTGTCGTTGCTGGCGCTCCCGTCGGTGGCCAACCCGACTGGAACCCCCATCTCCCTGATCTTGGGGATCGGGGCCACCCCAGAGGCCAGCCTCATGTTGCTCTCTGGGTTGTGAGAGACCCCGATCCCCTTCTGCCTCAGAAGGTTAAGTTCCCGATCGTTCAGCCAGACGCAGTGCACTGCCACGAAGGGCTTGACGTCCAGCAGGCCGAGGCGGTCTAGGTACTCCAGCGGGCCGACTCCCTGCGTCTTCTTCATCAGCTCGATCTCGTACCTAGTCTCGGCGACGTGCGTGTGTATGCCGACGCCGTACTTCCTGGCCAGCTCGGCGCAGCCGAGCAGGAACTCCTCCGTGCAGTCGAACGGAGCAGATGGACCAGCCATGACTGTGATTCTTCCGTTGGCGGCGCCGTGCCACTCCCTGATGAAGGACTCGAGCCTCCCCAGGAGCTCGCTAGTCGGCCTGATGAGGTCCTCCGGTATCCAGGCGTCCGCCATGTTCGGCACGAACACAATCCTCACGCCCACCTGGGCGGCGACCTCGGGAGGGATCGGGGCCGCGATGTCCATGTTGACCAGCGTGGTAGTCCCCGACTTCAGCGCCTCGATGTAGCCGAGCTGGCTGGCGAGGTACATGAGCTCTAGGTTCCCCTTCAGGGCGTCCTCTATCACAACCCTGCAGAAGGGGAAGAGCACTTGGTCGCACCACTCGACGAGGGCCAGAGTGTCGGGCTGACCCTTCAAGAGGTTCTGGTAAATGTGCGTGTGCGTGTTGATTAGTCCAGGCAGTACGGCCTTCCCCCTCGCGTCTATGACCTCGTCCGCCGGTCCTCTGACCTCGTCTGCCTTCCCCACCCGAACTATCCTGTCTCCCTCGATGTAGACGGCCCCGTTCTCAATCACGCCCGGCTTGCCCATCGTCAGGACGGTTCCGCCGGTGATCAGCAGGCTCTCCATTTCCCATCACCACGCAAGAGAACTCATCCAAGCTTGTGGCTGCTCTTCGCGAATGCCTCCTGCAAGATCGGCATGACCTTCCTAAATGGGTGTTCGCTCGGCATCTTCACTCTCAGCCCGAGCGAGCGGGCCAGAAGGGCCTCTGCGGTTGCCACTCCTGCGGCGACCTTGCTGAGTATGCCCATTGGTCCGTACATGAGGAAGTCAGCCCCCTTTAGCCTCAGGAAACTCAGCGCGGCCGTGAGTATGCACAACGCCTCTTCCCATCCGATTCGAGAAGGGAGAGCCCCCAGCGCATTCGCAGGGGCGCAGCCAACTAGGAACCCCTTGTCCCTGAGAGCCTCCATGGTGACAGCCGTCAGGGAGATCGAGGATGGATCCAGCACCGCCGTGTCTACCAGCATAGCCTCTATGCCCGCGCGCTCGGCTTTGGGTAGGAGGTCTCCCTCCAGCATCTTGAGCTTCACTTCCGGATCCGTCAGGCTCCTCAGGGCGTCTCTCGGGTCAAAGGCCAGCAGCACGGCGGCCTTAACTCCCGCTTCCTTGATGGCTTCCAGCTCGCTCTCAGGCGTCTCCGTGGTTATCGAGTTCGCCACAACCCTGTCAGCTATTCCAAGCTCGGCGGCAGTCTTGTAGCCCTCTATCCTTGCCTTGGGGATGGTGCTGTCTATGAAGATGGGCCTGCCAAAGTCGGCTAGGAACTCTACGTACTTCCGCATGGCCTCAGGAGTTGCGGCTATGGGATCGAACGCGAAGGGGAGGGCGAATCGGCCGGCCGCCTGCAGATCCTCCTCGATTCTCCTCTTGACCTCCGCCCTGTCAAACTCCCCACTCGAGTGATCCGTTACCGCGCTGTCCCCTAGGTAGAACAGGCTGCCCACCATGAGGGGAGGTCTCTCGCCGAGGCGACCTCCGAGTTCGACGCCGGCGATCACTGTAAACTCTGGATGGCCCATTCCCCACCACCGATCCGACGCTAAGAGTCCTACGCGGAAAATAGAAACATTGAGGATTAACCACAGGGTCTTTTTTAGAGGGGCCCTTCCGGCCGACGAGGGCCGATAGTGAAGCTGATAGACATAATCCTCTCGCGGGACAGGAGGCTCGTCGCGCCTTTCGCGACCTACCCTGCCCTGAAGATCGTGGGCGCCACGGTGTCCGAGGCCCTCTCAGATCCTCGCGTACACTCGAAGGCAGCGCTGACCACTGTGAGCGAGTTTGGGTGCGATGTAGCCTTCCCTCTAATGGATCTCACCGTGGAGGCAGAGGCTTTTGGAGTTAAGGTCAAGTTCTCCACAGAGGAGCCTCCAACTGTATCGGAGTACATCCCGACGGACGAGGTCGGAGGGCTGGTCTGTCCAAGACCGGAGAGCGGTGGCCGGCTTCCGCTCTTCGTAGAGACCGCTCGCATAATGACTCAAGGATCAGAGGGCGCTCTAACGGGCTTCTATTTGGTTGGGCCTTTCACGCTGGCTGGACAGCTTGTCGGCGTGAGTACCCTGCTAAGGGCTGTGAGAAGAGACCCCGAGATGGTCAGCTCGCTCGTGGAGCTAGCCGCAGAACTGATGGCTAGGTACGCTGGCGCGCTGGCTGACGAAGGCGTGGACATTCTCGCGATAGCCGAGCCGACTGCCGGTCTGGTCTCTGTCAAGGACTTCTCTCGATTCTCAAAACAGTTCATTGCAGAGGTCGTCGAGCGTGTGAAGGCGTGCTGGGTCCTCCACATCTGCGGCAGGTCGGGGCACCTTCTCGAGAGCATGACCGAGATCGGCGTAGACGGAATAAGCTTGGATCACAACGTGGATCTCTTAGAGGCTTCCGCTAGGATTCCAAACGATGTGGTGCTACTGGGCAACTACTCCCCCGTGAAAGTCGCCATGGAGGACGAATCTGAGGTCAGGGGGGGCGTGAGGCAACTGATGGAGCGCATGCGGGACGTCCCCAACTTCGCGCTCAGCACGGGATGCGACGTCCCATACAAGGCCCCGCTCGAGAATGTTAAAGCGTTCGTGGAGGTCGGAAAAGCCTACCCGCAGCCTAAGTGAGCTCAGAGTATGGTGTACCTGGCGATCAAGCCTTCTTCCCTCTGAGTCTCTCGTAGAGCTTGGCGTGGCTTTTTGAGATGACGATGCGGTTCATCTTAGCCAAGACCTCTCTGAACGCGTCGAGGTCTAGGTGAGGAAGGTACATGGCGGCTGCAAACTCTTTCTGAAATCTCGGGTGGGCCGCCAGCTCCACGTACCTCATAAGCTTGACTATCTCGGCGCACTCCTCTCTCTTGCTTAACGACGTGAGGGCCGCCACGGCCCCCATGCCCGCGGCGTTGCCCACCTGAGTCACCAGGTGGAGCGGGAAGCTTGGGAACATCCCTATCGCTCTGGCGCTCACTGGGTCCACGTAGAGGCCGAAGGCTCCGGCGACGTAGATCCTCCGAATGTCATCCAAGCTCACGCGCATCTCGCTCATGAGGATGGCTATCCCAGCATAGACTGCCGCCTTGGCCTTCTGAATCTCGCGGATGTCTTGCTGAGTGATCACTATGTCGGCTCCAATGGAGGTCTCGTCTCTCCAGGCCAAGACGAACTCCAGTCCCTCCGGTCCTTCTCTCACTCTCGGGCTAACTCCCTCGACGAATCGTCCTGACGTGTCCACGATTCCGGTCCTCAGCATCTCAGCAACGGCGTCTATAACGCCAGAACCGCATATCCCCGTCGGCCTCTCTCCACCCACGGTCTGGTAGCCGACCTCAAGGGTCTCGGGGTCTATCCACACCCTCTCTATGGCACCAGACTCAGCCCGCACGCCAAAGCGGATATGGCCGCCCTCGAAGGCGGGTCCAGAGGCGCAGGATGCAGCGTAGAGCACCTCTCTATTCCCTAAGATTATCTCTGTGTTCGTCCCCAGGTCTATCAAGAGGCTAAGCTCCTTTGACCTGTGGATCCCAGTTACAAGAACGTCCGCTACAGCGTCGGCTCCAACGAAGCCAGCCACATTCGGGAGGACGTGGACGTTCCCCGACGAGAGCATCCTAAGTCCCACTTCTGAGGCGCTCAGGTCGAGGGATCTCCTCACCACTGGAGTGTAAGGGGAGAGCGCCAGGTAGTCCGGCGGGAGGCCGAGGAGCAAGTGGTGCATGAGGGTATTTCCTACGGCCACTAGCTCAACTATCTCGTCTGGATCTGCTCCCGCTCTCCTGCAGGCGTCTTCTATCAGAGAGCATATGCCCCTCACAACGGCGTCTCTCAGCTCGCCGAGCCTTCCCTGAGACCTAGAGACGTACGCGATCCTCGAGATCACATCGTCTCCATAAGCCACCTGCGGGTTCAGAGCGGCTGACGCTGCCAAGATTTCCCCGGTTCTCAGGTCCACAAGGTAGCCAGCCAGCTTCGTGGTCCCCACGTCCACCGCAAAGCCCAACAGTCGGCCGCGTCTCTCCGACGGCTTGATCGCGATGATCCCCCTCCTCGCGTGCCTCAGCATGGTTACCTTCCATCCACTCTCCCTCAACACGTTTGGAAGTCTCTCCAGCACGTTCTTCTCAATTCTCTCATCCCCTAGCAGGCCAGCGTCCCTCAAGAGCCTCTCGAGGTCGGCTAGCGGATCTTCCAGCGTTGGAGGAGCAACTTCTACCGAGATCTCTGTAACCGCTGGCTCCGGCTCGAGGGCGACGCGCACCCCCCCGGTGAGGAGCCTCTCTCCCCCGAGGAAGGGAACATCGACTACTACCCGACCGCACACTACTATGGACGCTTGGCAGGCCAGCCTGATGCCAGCCTTAATCTCTTCAGACGTGAGGAGCCTCCTCTCCGCTGGACTGGGCTCGCTGAGGAACTCTTGGCCATCCCTTACGATCACTCTGCACTTTCCGCAAATCCCCCTGCCACCGCATACGGCCGCTACACTCACGCCAAGGGCCCTGGCGGCCTCCAGCAGAGTGGTTCCCTCAGAAAAGCGTCCCTCCACGTTGAATCGCTCAAAAACCAGGGTTGCCTCGCGGTCCTCACTTGAGCCATCCATTCAGCTCAACCTCGCCCCGTGTCAAACAATATAGTGTTAGCTCCAGCTTGCACGGAGCCTGATGCGCTTTCCGATAGGCGCAACCAAAGAGGTGTTACAGGACCTGGCTAACGCCGTGATTGAGGGTGACGAGGACTCGGCGAGGGAGTGGGCTAAGCGCTCAATCGAACTCGGCATAGACCCGCTCGTGGCAATAAGAGAGGGCCTCATGGCCGGGATGCGGGTCGTGGGAGAGAGGTTCGCGAATATGGAGATCTTCCTACCGGAGGTTCTGCTGGCGGCTGACGCCATGAAGACAGCCCTCGAGATACTCGAGCCGCTGATAGTTGAAGAAGAGAGGGAGAAGTTCACGATAGGCAGAGTCGTGATAGGAACCATCGAGGGGGACATCCACGACATAGGAAAGAACATAGTCGCCATGATGCTCAAGGCAAATGGATTCGACGTTGTGGACATCGGGGTAGACGTGTCGCCCGAAGAGTTCATCCTCAAGGCAGAAGAGGCAAAGGCGGACATCATAGCGGTGTCTGCTCTTCTCTCAACGTCGCTACCCTACGTGGAGGACCTCATCCGCCTGCTCGAGGGCAAGGGTCTGAGGGACAAGTACAGGGTAATGGTAGGAGGGGGAGCCATCACTAGAGAATACGCGCAGAAGATAGGGGCAGACGGCTATGGTGAGGACGCCGAGGAGGCCGTTCAAGTCGCCAAGCGGCTGATCGGGAGGGGCTGACGGCTGGACCTTTCCCTGTTGGACGTGTTAGATCTGGCGGAGAGCGGTCCTTACGTGGAGGAGAGAGAGTTTGACCTCAGAGTGGCCAAGCTGTGCAGGGAGCTCGCTGACGAGTACGATATACGCTACGAACCCGAGCGAGTTGTCGTCGAGGACGACAGCCTGGCGGACTCTGTGTTTGAGGCAGGCCTCAGACTGGCCTCAGAGGTCGGCATGTACTGCTTGAGCACAAAGAGGATCATCAGGTTCTCTGAGGATCAGCTCTTAGAAGGTCTGCTGAGCGCCCCCATTTCCCTTGCGATCGGCAGGGGAAGGGATGCGCGTGTTCTCTACGCGAGGAGAGTTGAGGACGAGAGGCGCCCGATCATATTTGGAGGCCAGCCCGGCGCCTCGATTCCTGAGGGGTGGTTCCTGCCCACCGCCCTCTCTTACATGAGGGAGCCCCTCATTGACGCCGTGAACCACGGAAGGCTCGAAGTCGTGGACGGCAGGAAGGTCAAAGCGCGCAGCCCGCTGGAAGCGATCGCCACTAGGCGAGAGCTCACGCTGCTCAGGGAATCCGCCAAGAGAGCTGGGAGACCTGGGATCCACCTGCTCGCCGGTGAGAGCAGCGTTACGTGCGTAGGGGCCCTCGCCGTAGCTTCAGAGAGGTACCTCAGGACCAGCGACGCTCACCTCATAGGAGTGATCTGCGAGCTGAAGACAGACTACGACAGGCTGACCAAGGCGGCCTGCTTCGCGGACTACGGCGCGTTGAGCGCTACCCTCGCGGATCCGCTCATCGGAGGGTTCGCCGGAGGTCCAGAGGGGGCCGCCATCTGCGCAGTCGCGTCCCTCCTGCTGGGGAGGCTAGCTTACCAGTCTTCATATCACGTGTGCCACCCGAACCACATCAGAGTCGCCGGTACGAGCAACCCAGAGTGCCTCTGGGTCGCCTCCTCCGTGGGGGAGGCTATGGCCAAGCGAGCCCACACCCCCATCTTGGGGTCCGTCTGGACCGCGTCTGGCGCCGGGACCGAGGAGATCTTCT
>CBEVRO010000031.1:0-13373 GCA_965552295.1 uncultured archaeon
GGGTCTGCTCTCGCTGGCCCTCTCCTCGAGGTTCAGCTCAATCTACATCGGGCCATTGGAGACTATTGCTGAGTGCGTGAGAGTCGATGAGGGACGGTGGCTCGTGGTGGCATCCTCTGAAGAAATCGAGGTCCCGTCGATGGAGGGAGTGAGCTTCTTCGCCCGGGTGGATGCTCACCTGGTCTCACTCCTTCCCAACCCTCCGAGTTCGAGGGGCGGACCCTCCGTTCCATCTCCGATCCCTACCGTGTTCGAGTCCTCGAATGTCTACGTATTGGATGAGAAGGTGGGCAGAGCCAAAGGCCTACCGTGGACCGCCGGGGCTCCCTCAACCGCTCCGACCGTTGCGAGCGAGGCGCCCTCTCTGGCGATGGCCTCTTCGAGCTTGAGTTCTCCAGACTGGGCTCAAGGGGAGTTTGTGGAAGGCGAGATCCAGATCCCAGAGGGCGGGAAGTGGTACGTCGTCTTCGTCGGCGAGGCCACGATAGGACAGTCCCTGCCAAGCTCTGGCATCAACCACACGGTGGAATGTTTCGTGGACGTCACGCTGTCTGCGAAGATAAAGCCTGAGCTCGGTCAATTCCTCCGAGCTGCATACTTGCTCGGCGTAGGGGCTCTGCTGATTGCCCTGGACTGGATTCGTAGGAGGAGAGGCGTCCAACCTGCCCCCGCTTAGAATACTGTTCCCTCCGACCTCTGAGCCAGGGCACAGTACAGCAGGGCTAAAGCCAGGCCTAAGGCGGCCATAGGCTCGCCTAGGTTCAGCTCGACCGTCACTGGGACCTCGATTTCTGCCTGAAACTCCGCCCGCCCAATTGTCTCTGAGATTGTAGAGGAGAGGTTCGTAAGAGACTCTACCAGCTGATCTGCCGTAGAGGCCGTGTACTGCAGTCCGCCAGTCGCCTCGGCAATCCTCTTCGTCTCTAGGTCTCCCTCGTCTCCAGGTGGGCCGATGAAGACTGTGTGGAGGGGCACTTCTAGGTCCCTGAAGTCGTCGAGGAGACCTCGGTATTCATCCCTGTCGGCTGGCAGTCCGTCCGTAACCATGACGGCCGCGCAGGTGACGTTGAACGCCCTGTATCCCCTCAGCCACGAGATCGCGGAGAGCAGAGGGTACTGATACATAGTTCCTCCGGTTGGCTCCATCCTCTGAATGACCCTCCTCAGCCTCGTCCTGTTGGAGGTCGGAGGCACCGCCAGCTCCACCCTGTCAGAGAACGCGATTAGGCCCACCTCTACATCCTCGGGCAGTCCTTCAACGAACTTCATGGCAGCTTCCTGAGCTGCCTGGATCTTGATCCTCCCTCCTATGTTCCCCCCCATGCTCCCTGAGACGTCCACCATCAGAACGACGGCCGGGCGGGCCAGCCTGTAGGCAACCTCCAGCTTGCCAGAGACCGGCTTTACGACGGTGCGCTCCACGCTGACGGTCGGAGATAGAAGTGCGACTGTTAAGAAGATCGTGGAGGTCGCCAGAGCGACCCGCCTAATCCTTCTTTTCCTGCCTGAGTGTGCGGGTCCGAGCACCGACGCAAGGGGGTAGTCCGCCCTGAGGGTGAACTTCCGCCTCCTCAGCCTCCTCAGGATCAGGCCCATCGCGGGCGCGGCCAGCACTACAAATAGAGTCACAGTGTTCACGCCCAGCTCCACCTACGCTCCCCCCGCCAGGGCTATAGCCAACGCCACCGCCGCCAGGATGGAGATCACGTTCCTAGGCCCCCCGTAGTCTCTAACCTCGACCTCGACATGCAGTCGGCCAGCAGCCTCAAGAGCGCCGTACTTCGCTTCCCTCGCAAGCTCCCCCGCCAGGGAAGATGCGACCGAGGGGTCTAACTCTCCGAGCACGCGGAACTCTCCGCCCGCCTCTTCAGCAACCCTCTCCATCAACCGGGGGTCGGCGCTAGTGCCTGAGCCGACCTGCACGGCCAGCAGGGGTAAGCCCGCATCTCTGAGCAGACTGGCAGCCTCCAAGGGGTCTGACCCCCCGTTGTTCCCCCCGTCAGAGAGCAGGATTACGGCGGCTGGCTTTGCAGAGGCTCTGTATCTCGCGAGGGCGTACACCAAGGCGTCTCCGATAGAGGTGTAGCTCCTGTTGGCCTCAATAGCTGCGAGAGCTTCTAGCGCCCCCTCTGGGGGGCCTTCGTAGATCGTCTCCACATCCCCTGCGAATGCTACCAGGGCCACCGTATCGTTAGGGCCTAGCTCACGAAGGAGTTCGCCTACGACGCTCAGAGCGGCGTCTATCCTCCTGCCGGGGGATAGCCCCAGCTCGTAGGACATGCTCTTCGAGGCGTCTATCAGTATCACGATCTCGGCCTCTGCTCTGGACAGCAGCGGGCTGTCCGGAGTTAGCTCGACCGAGGAGGTCCGCGTGACGTAGGGCCTCGCTAGGAGGAGGGAGATCAGTAACACGAGGAGCGCTCTAGCCACTACGGAGGCAGTGAACAGCTTCCAGGTCGGTCCCCTCTTTAGAGGGCCTAGCGCTCTAGCTAGGCTGGCAACCCGCTCTCTGGCCCTGTAGTAGATGTAGGCCAGTCCTGAGGTGGCGATAGGGGCCAAGAGGAGTGCTAGGGGTCTGTCGAACCAGAGGTCAATCATCTGACCTCTCACCCCGTCCCGCCCCACCGCCGCCAGGAGTTCCAGGGGTTGGGGCGCCAGCCTGGCCAGTCGACTGCCCCGATGAGCACGAGAGCAGGGTCGCCAGGAGGCTCCTGAACTCCGACACTCGTGAGGCGAACCTCCCCGCCTTGCCGGGGTCAAGCGAGTTGGAGTCAGACAAGAGGGACTTCACGGAGGGGTCTTCGGTCAGCCGCGAGGCGTCGGCTGGGTCAAGTTCTCCCCTCCTGGCAGCCAACGCGGCATTTATCGCAGAATTCGCGGCCTCAGGATCACGTTCAATCAAAGAGAAGAGGTATATCAGCTGATCCAGCTCGGCCGAGAGATCCATCAGCCTAGAGGTGGACGAGTTCAGCGCTGACCTGTGCTCGTCGGTTAGCAGCGCGCCGGGATCGACGCTGGATAGTTCGATGAGCGCATCCCCGATTGCTCGCCTGGCTTCGAGGACCGTTCCCTTTACGCTCAGCCACTCCTCTATGGCCCCGTTCACATCTCCAGCCAGCAGCAGGTCTAGAGCCGAGTTGACCCTCGGCCTAGCGGAGTCCAAGAGTTTAGCAGCCTCGGCAGAACTGAGAGATGCGTTTGACATGGCCAGATACGCCTCAGCCCCCCTCAGGATCCTCTCCCTAAGATCTCCCTGGGCGTTGTCCAGGGCTGACTGGGCTGCCCTCTCTAAGAGTTTGGCTGCCTCCTCAGAGGAGAGCTGAGCCCTCAATACCTCCTCTTCTTGGATATCGACCCAGATGGAGTCGTAGGCCAGTTCGGAGGAGTTCAAGAGGGAAGAAGATGCCAGCTCTGCGCCCGGTCCAAGTAGGGTCATGTCCGCCGGGTCGGCGCGACTCTCACCAAGCGGAATTAGCGGCCAGAAGAAGGCCAGAGTCAGCAGCAGTATGGCCGCGGCGATGGCGAACTCCAGGGCTCGCCTGTCGCGGAGAGCGCGAGAGGCCAAGGCAGGTGTTCTTGGCGGTGCGACGTTTTTAGGTCTGCGCCTCTGCTGTGACGCTCACCGCACCAGACCCCTCCCTCGCAGCCCTGTAGAGGAACAGGAGGCTGCCTGCAGCAAGCCTACAGCCCTCCAACCCGGTGAACTCTACGTGCGGAACCATCCACCTCCTCAGCGTTGAGAAGACCCTCTCCCTGTGGATCCTGAGGCTCTCCTCTAGCTTCCGCCAGCCATCGAGCCCCTCAACGGCGAGGACTCCCCCCTCAGGATCCTCCAGCAGGATCGAGCCTCCTCGCGGGAGCCGGACCTCCGACTGGTGAGACGAGATTATCACGCCCACACCCCAGCCAATCGATCTCAATGCCGAGATCGCGTCCTCGAACTCTCCCGGGTCGTGCGCTAAGTCCGTTATCAGCACCAGGCTCACTCTTCGAGCGACGAGGCTGGAGACGACCCTCGAGATCTCCCTCAGGTCTACCCTCCCACCAGCTCTGGATCGTCTGCACAGCTCGAAGACAGCTGCCATCCCCACAGAAGCAGAGGGGACCCTGACGAGGCTTACTCCCCCCGACGCAAACACCACGAGAGTGACGCTGTCCCCCAAGCTAGCCGCTAGGCTCGAGATGAACGAGAGCGCGTATAGCGCCGCAGGCAGCTTCTCGCCGACCCCCATGGACGCCGACGCGTCCAGCGCCAACACGACCTCAAGGGACCTCTCGGCTCTCCTCTCCCTGATTAGCAGCCTCCTGCCCCCGTCGGGACCTATGGCCCTGCTGGACAGCCTCCAATCAATCAGCCTCGTGTCGTCTCCGGGCCGGTAATCTCGATAGTCCTCCCACTCGAGCCCAATCCCCCTAACTCTGACTGGCGCCACTCCCACCACGTAGGAAGCCGCGTGGGCCCTGGCCATCTCCACGATCGCGGGGGCCTCTGCGCAAAGTCTGCCAACGCACACAGGATCTCCCCTCGCTGGCCGTTTGAAAAATTAGACTCATGCGTACCAACGCCGCGGTAGTTTATGAGGAGAGTATATTTTTCAACCGATCCAACTTGATCCCGTGCGGTTCTACTCCCTCAGAGAACTGGAAGGCGCGCCTGTAATAGACAGCGAAGCGCTGCTCTACGGCTTCGTTTCGGGCCTCGAGATCTCGGAGGAGGGGGCCTACCTCGAGGTCTCGGAGAGAGTTAAGGATCCGGAGTCCGGGCGAGAGGTGAAGCACGCCAAGGGGCGGGTCCCACTCGACGAGATCTCGGCCATAGCCGAGGGTCCGGAGGGTCCGGTCGTGCTCCTCTCCTTCTCCCGGGAGGCCTCTTACAGGGGGCTCTCTCCCTCCGAGCCTACGCCAGCCGACCTCAAGAGGGTGCCGGGCAGGATGGTGATCGCCGTGGACGGCAGGGTCTTGGGGAGAGTGGAGGAGGTCGTCATTGGCCCAGGGGAGCCCGGGCTCAGAGTGAGGGCGAAGGGCGCGGGAGAGATCGCGTGGCTCAAGTTCATCAGGGACCTCAAGTCGAGGGACAGATCGCTGGCCTCGAGGCTGGAGGCTAGGATGGATCCCTACAAGAATCCTAGGATCCCCGAGGAGAGGATGGAGTACCTGCGCGGCCTCCTCAGGGAGGAGGGGGCCGGCGAGGATGTGGTCGAGCTCTTGAACTCGTACGTTGAGGAGAAGCCCGGCGCCGTGATCGACGTCCCCTGGTCGGCGGTACTGAAGGTTGGCGACGTGATCCTTGTGGGGGGCCTGCCATGATTGAGGATGTCGGAGAAGTCGCTGAGAGAATTCTCTCCGAGCTGAGTGGGGTTCTGATCGGGTGGGAGGAAGAGATTAGACTCATGTTGGCGGCCCTGCTCTCTAATGGACACGTCCTGCTGGAGGGCGTGCCGGGAGTGGCCAAGACGACGGCAGTGAAGGGGCTGGCCCGCCTCTTGGGTCTTGACGGGCTCGAGGTTGAGATCGACGGCGCGCCCTTCAAGGGGCTGAGCAGGGTTCAGTGCACACCAGACCTGATGCCCTCTGACATCACTGGTAGCCTCGTCTTCAACCCGGCCGAGCTGAAGTTCGAGCCCAGGTTTGGCCCAGTCTTCGCCTACATTCTGCTGGCCGACGAGATAAACAGAGCGATACCCAGGACTCAGTCTGCCCTGCTGCAGGCGATGCAGGAGAGGGAGGTTACTATAGGGGACAGAACCTACCCGCTTGAGGACAGGCGGAGGGGGAAGTTCTTCTTCGTCCTCGCGACTCAGAACCCGGTGGAGCAGGAGGGGACCTACCCCTTGCCCGAGGCCCAGCTCGACCGGTTCCTCATGAGGATACTGGTTGGGTACCCGAGGAACCTGGAGGAGGAGAAGGCGGTCCTGAGGCTTCACTCTCAGAGGCTCACCGAGCCCGTCCTCGAGCTAGAGCCAATTGTGGAGCCCGGGTGGGTTGTTCGAGCCCAAGAGGCCGTGGCCAAGCAGGTGGAGGTTCCAGAGGAGACCTTGGAGTACGTCACCAGGCTCATCAGGTTCACGAGACCGGAGGCATTTGAGCCTATTCGCGAGTTGCTCATGCTGGGAGCCAGCCCAAGGGCCGGCATCTCCCTGCTGAGGTCCGCCAAGGCTCACGCCGCCATGAGGGGGTCTGACTCGGTGACCCCCAGCGACATCGACGCGGTTTCCTTCGCCGTTCTTAACCATCGACTCATCCCAGACCCGAGGAAGCTGGTCGAGCTTAGGCTCTCTGGAGCTGGCTTCACTTCGCATCACGAGGTAGCTAAGAGAGCGCTAAAGGTAGCCTCCGAGGCAGCTAAGGAAGCCTTGTGAACCTTTTTCGGTGTTAAGAGATTCGATGGATCTCGTTAACGCGTTAATACAGTAAATGCCGACAGACAACTTAATTAGTAACGGCAAGTGCAGTATTCTCCACACAATCTCAGAGGTGTCCTCTCAATGGCCCAGAAGAGTGTGTGGGAGGTCGAGCCTGGCGAGATCCGGAAGCCAGGCACTATCCATATAGCCATAATGGCTCTGCTGATCGGAGTAGGTGCGGTGGCTGGGACCTTCGGCAGCTTATCGATACCGTTGGGCTACGGTGTGACCGGATTCTGGCCTGGGGTAGCGGTGCAAGCGGTCGGTAGCATATGGTTTGGTCTTTGGGGCGTTATCGCTGGCTTCCTATTTCCGTTCATATCGAACTCGTTGGCCGGCGCGCCGCTGTACGTCAGCTTTGCCTACCTGCCGTCCAACCTGATTCAGGGGCTCCTGCCAGCCTGGGCGTTCAAGTACTTCAAGGCCGACCCACGACTGACCAGCGGTAGGGACTACCTGATCTACATAATCTTCGGAGTCATTCTTAACAATATCCTGGGGGCAGCCTGGGCCGTCACTGCGTTGCAGAAGTTCGGCCTGATCACCGTGGAGTCCGTCCCCCTGTTCTTCTCAGGGTGGACCATTGGAAACGGCATACCAGCGCTGATCTTCGGCATAATCCTGCTCAAGGCTCTGTCCCCGCTGGTGGTCAGGCACAGAGCGTTCGTCAAGGGCTGGTGGGCCTGAACCCAGCCCCTCCTCAATCTTTTTTGTCACCTCCGGGCTGATCAATCTGAGAGGATGATCTGAGATGCCAAGGAGGATGAGGCGGTCCCTGCTGGGCTATCTCCCCGTTGACTCTCCCATATTCCGACTGCACCCAATGACCCGCCTCCTGTTCCTACTTGTCGTCAGCGCATACCCGATGCTCGTCAGGATGCCTGAACTTAACGTCGTTGGCTCGATCTTCATGCTGGCCCTCTTCAAGGTCTCGAAAGTCGACCTGAGGATAATCAAGAACTACAAGATGGCCTTTATCAACCTGCTCTTCGTCATAGCAATCGCATACACGTTCTTCGGAGGCTACCAGCCAGACTACAGGGTCTTGGCGAGGCTGGGGCCCATCAAGATTTGTTGGGAGAACCTGAGGTGGGCCCTCGTGGTCTATATTCAGCTGATCTTCGCGATACTGATCATGATATTCTTCCTGTGCACCATGAGGGAACGGGACATCGTGGTGGGTCTAAGGGCCCTGAGAGTGCCATTCGTTCTAGCCTACATGGCCGGGCTGGCCCTCAGGTCAATAGGCCTCTCCATAATCGACTTCAACACGATAAGAGAAGCAGAGAAGGCCAGGGCCCTCGACCTAGCCGCCCTGCCGTTCACCGAGAAGGTGAAGAAGTTCGGTATGTACATCGTCCCCCTAATAGCGCTGGCCATTAGGAGGTCCGACGAGGTGTCAAACGCTCTGGACTCGAGGGGGTTCAAGTTCACCGGCCTCAAGTCTGGCGCAAGGACCGACTACATCCTGTCGAAGTACAAGATGACAAAGCTCGACTACACGGTTCTGGCGGCCATGGCAGCCTTCCTCGCCGCTATAATCGTCGTGAGCCTGGCCACTGACTGGCTTTCCCTCCAGAACTCGATCCTCTACAGGATATGAGGTGGTTAGGTTTGACGGACCCCGTGATTAAGGTCAGAGGGCTCAGGTGGAAGTACGAAGGCTCTAAAGACTGGGTCCTCAAGGGCATCGACCTCGAAATCCACCAAGGGGAGTTCGTCGGCATAGTCGGGCCCAACGACTCGGGGAAGACTACTCTGGCCATGTGCATGAACGGACTCATCCCAAACAACTACCCCGGCAGGATGGAGGGTCAGGTGGTAGTGGATGGGATGGACACCAAGGAGCACTCAGTCGCGGAGATAGCCGAGAGCGTTGGATTCGTGTTCCCGGACCCTGAAAGTCAGTTCTTATCGATGACGGTCGAGGAGGAGGTCGTGTTCGCTCTGGAGAACAGGGGGCTACCGAGGGAGGAGGTAGAGGAAAGGATTTGGTGGGCCCTCGAGCTAACGAAGATCCCGGAGGACTACCTAGAGAAGCCCCCGTACGAGCTGAGCGGCGGAGAAAAGCAGAGGGTTGCCATAGCCAGCGTCCTAGCCATGAGGCCGAAGATCATAATACTGGACGAGCCCACATCCATGCTCGACCCGATAGGCAAGACGGAGGTCATCGAGGTCCTGACGGAGATGAAGAGGAGGTACAACGCTACAGTCATTGTCATAGAGCACAGGCTGGAGGACATAGCTCCGCTCGCCGACAAGATGGTGCTCGTTTACCACGGCGAGGTGCTAAAGGTGGCCCCGCCAAGGGAGTTCTTCCGGGATGTGGACTTCCTGCTCGAGCACGACGTCTTCCCTCCAGATGTGATGGTGCTTGCGAACGAACTCAGAAAGATGGGCCTCTACAGCGGTCCAGTCCCCATGACTCTGGAGGAGGCCGAGCGGATAGTTAGAGAGATCGTGGGAGGTGTGCGGTAGTGACGGAGGCAGTCAGGGTTGAGGACGTGACCTACGTCTACCCGGACGGCACGGTCGGGCTGAGGGACGCCAGCCTAAGGATAGAAGAGGGGGAGTTCTTGGCCTTCATAGGACAGAACGGCTCAGGAAAGACGACTCTCAGCAAGAACATCGCCGGCCTGCTTAAGCCTACGAAGGGAAACGTCTGGGTGTTTGGCAGGAACACGAGAGAGATCTCCATGTCGGAGCTGGCGACCCTTGTGGGCTACATATTCCAGAACCCTGACCACCAGCTGTTCAACCAGACGGTCTACGACGAGATTGCGTATGGGCCCAGGAACCTTAAGCTGCCGGAGGAAGAGGTGGAAGAGAGAGTAAAGGAGGCCATGGAGATCGTGGGGCTGGATGATTCGTACAGGGAGGAACACCCGTTCTTCCTCAGTAAGGGACTTAGACAGAGAGTGGCTATAGCAAGCATCCTTGCGCTGAGGCCCAAGGTCATCATAGTAGACGAGCCAACCACTGGGCAGGACTTCAGGCAGTCAATAGACATCATGGACTTCCTGACGATGCTGAACAGAGAGCACGGGCACACGATCATAATAATAACCCATGACATGCCCATCGTGGCGAAGTACGCTGAGAGAACCGTGGCCATGGCTGGCGGACACATAATCCTTGACGGACCCACCAAGTGGGTATTCTCTCAGTCTGAGATCCTCGCCCAGGCGAACATCAAGCCACCCCAGATAACCAGGCTTGCCCAGAGATTGACCGATCTTGACTTTCCGCCTGACGTTCTCTCAGTCGAAGAGATGGCCCATCTTATAGAGCAGAGAGTGCGTGAAAGCGGCTAGTTGCCATGAATTGACCCGTCAAAATCTGATCAAGTCTCTCCACATCATCGGAGCCGCCTAACAGCAGAAGAGGTTATTAGATTTGACAGGATGGTGTACGGTATGGCTATAAGGGAAAACGTGGTCTATTTCGAGTCAGAGGGGCCTCAAAACACAGACGAGACGCTCCGAATAGCCAGAGAGTACGCGGATAAACATGGCATCAGAGATATAGTTGTAGCTTCGACTACGGGGCAGACGGGCGTTAAGGCAGCAGAGCTGTTTGGTCGGGGCTTCAACCTAATTATCGTGACCCACATGGCGGGCTTCAGATCGCCGGGGCACGTCGAGCTGATGTCTCAGTACAGGCGGAAGATAGAGGAACTGGGAGGTAAGGTTCTGACCACAACCCACGCTCTGTCCGGGATCGAGAGAGCCGTCAGGAAGAAGCTTGGCACCGTACTACCAGTGGAGCTGATGGCTCACACCCTCAGGCTCTTCGGGGAGGGCATGAAGGTCTGCGTTGAGATAGCGGTAATGGCAGCCGACGCAGGGCTTATTCCAGTCGACAGAGACGTCGTCTGCATAGCAGGGACGGGGAGGGGGGCCGACACGGCAGTGGTCCTCAGACCCGCGCACTCCAGCAACTTCTTCGACCTGAGAGTCAGGAAAGTTCTGTGCAAGCCGCTCTGACCCTAACGTTGCACATGCGTTGAGCGATTTGAGCTTAGAGGCCTGAGGATCAAGAAAGTTAATATTCTCACGTTGCAAGTTAACAGCCAGATCTACCATGCCAGAGGAGAAGAAGGAAGAGAAGGCTGTTCCTGAGGGGGCCAAGAAGGCGCTTAAGGGCATAGCCGCTGCGGCGGCTACGTTCGCCATCCTCGAGGCCATAGCTGAGAGAGAGGACATCGCTGAGATCGTGAAGAGGGAGGACCTGAGCCCGGCGGAGAAGGCCAAGCTCATCGCCAAGGAACTCCTGCCGGAGAAGTCTCCAGCCGACATACTGGAGCTGGTGGCCGCGGCCCTCGCGGGGGTGTTCGTGGCCACTAGAGAGAAGGCTGAGAGGGAGGGCAAAGACCCGAAGGACGCCTTGAAGGAGATAGCTGAGGAGATAAAGAAGGTCAAAGAGGGTTAAGGCCTTCGGCAGACGTGCTTACCTCAAGCACCCCTCTCTCCTCCTCTTCTTTCTGGAGAGCCGTGTAGAGATAGTGCTGACGACAGTCTCACTACATGTGAACTCTTGGGGGTGCGATTTCACTGCAGCAGTAAGAGTATCTTCTCCAGCCTATCTTTCGCGTGCTCCATCTTCCTCGCGCACTCTGACAGGAGCTTGCTCCTCAGGCTGGGGTCAGTCGCCAGCGAGATGTCGTCTGCCTTGTCCCTCAGGAACATCAAGTCCTTCTCCATCTCTTTCAGCTCGTCTATCACGTCGATCTTACCGAACATTGGGCTCTTCTGAGCTTGATCGAGCTTTTCCACTATTAGCTGAGCATCTCTTGCTATATTCTTGGCCTGATAGTCGTCCACGCCTGAGAGTATGCTCACCACGTAGAGGGCGTCGCTCTTTATCCTCTCGGCCTGCCTCTTGGCGGCTGCCACGTCAGCCTCCCTAGTCAAGACGCTCATGGCCAGGACGAACAGGCCTAAGGCCGTGTCCAAGAAGCTGGCCAGCGCCACGTTAAGGGCCTCTCTAGGGGTGACGTTGAACCTACGGCCCATCCGCTTGGCGAGCAGGCCGAACGCTACAGCCACAGCCAGCCGGTAGAAGAGGAATATTAGGGCCGCTATCAAGATGGCGTACCAGAGGGTAGAGCCCAGAAGCTCCATCTGCTCACTCGCCCTCCTCTCCTCCAGAAACTATCTTCTCTAGGAACTCCTTCATCTCTTGGAACGCCTTCGGGTGGCTCATTCCTATCATGAGCATGAGGGCGCCGATCACGTAGACCGCGTCGCTCAGGAAGCCCCTGTCGAACTCGCCCTTCTCGATCTTCTTCATCAGCCTGCCCAATGCCTGCGTGATGAGCATTATCTGAAGGGCGCTGCCGACCCCTCCCGACAGAGAGAAGAGGTCAAGTCCTCCCTCCTCTCCTCCCTCCTTCTCCTCCTCCCCCATCTCAATCGCCCTCCTCAGACTCGAGAGCCTCCCTCAACTCGGCTCTCACGTCCTCCTTAAGCCTATAAATGTACGGGACCTGCGACTCGTCCCTCTCGGCAATCCCGGCCTTCACAAACGTCTTGAGGTTCTTCCTGATCGTGCTCTCACTCAGCCCGGTCTTCTGGGCCAGCTCCTTCACCGTGAAGTCCCTCCCCCTCGCCATCGTCAGCAGGAGCAGGTATTCAGACTTGGTCAGGCCCAGCCTCTCCGCCTCATCAGCCTCAAGCCTCTTCTTTGCCAGCTTCTTCGCGTGATAGGCGGCCTTTGCGAAGTGGTAGATCTTACTGGACTCAGATCGAACCAAGATGCCCCTCAAGAGGTGCCAGGCCATTATGAGAGTTCTACCCTCCTCACTCAGCTTGCGCCTCTTCCCGGCCAACCTCAGTCCAGATTTTCCTTGCCTCCTGTTCAGTTGTAAAGTTAACGAGTCTGCGGCTAGCCGTTCGATCCTTGGAGTTGGGAGATATGAGGTGCTTCTCGCAAATCAGAGGCCTCAAGTTGGAGAGTTGGTGAGGCGCTATGCTCAGTTCGAGCGTCCCCATGTACATCCATTTTAGTTACTTCCCTTTCAGTCGACCGGGGGTTTCGCTATGTGGCTAGACCCGCTCTCGCTGATCTGGTTCATATTCATATTCTCCCTCATAATGGCCCCCCAGCTCCGCCAGCAGGCGCTCATCAACGCTAGGGCGAAGATGCTCTCTAGAATAGCGGCGAAGAGGGGCTCCACAGTCATAACGCTCATACACAGGCAGGAGAGCGTCGGCCTCTTTGGGATCCCCATCTACAGGTACATAGACATAGATGACTCTGAGAGGGTGCTTCGAGCGATAAGGGCAGCACCAAAGGACAGGCCCATAGACCTGATAATCCACACCCCGGGAGGGCTCGTCCTGGCCGCCACCCAGATAGCTAGGGCCCTCAAGGAGCACCCGGCCAAGACCACGGTCATAGTACCCCACTACGCCATGAGCGGCGGGACGCTCATCGCTCTAGCCGCCGACGAGATACTGATGGACAGGAACGCTGTGTTGGGACCTGTGGATCCCCAGATAGGCCAGTTCCCAGCCCCATCCATAATTGCGGCCGTGGAGAAGAAGGGAGTAGACAAGGTGGACGATCAGACTCTCATCATGGCCGACGTGAGCGAGAAGGCCATCAGGCAGGTGAGGGAGTTCGTCACGTGGCTCCTGAAGGACAAGATGGGGGTGGAGAAGGCCAAGGAGCTTGCCGAACTCCTGACTCAAGGGACCTGGACTCACGACTACCCGATAACCTTCGACAAGGCCAAAGAGCTCGGCCTGCCCGTGAGCGACGAGGTGCCGGAAGAAGTCTACGCCCTCATGGAGCTCTACCCGCAACCAGTCGCTCAGCGCAGCAGGACTGTCGAGTTCATTCCAGCCCCGGCCCCGCCTCGGGGGGAGAGAGCCCCCCAGAGGGGCTAGGGGCTCTAAGCCCCCCTCTTTTCCTTCAGCTTAGCGGACAGCTTCCTCAGCAGCTCTGCCGGCGTCCTTATCGGGT
>CBEVRO010000032.1:0-12951 GCA_965552295.1 uncultured archaeon
TCGCTGCTCTTCGGGTCGCCCAGGCTTGTCAGGAACGTCACGATAACTGGAAAGCGTAAGCTCCCAGGGAAGGATGTCTACGTAGAGGTAAAGCCGGAAGTGATCTCCCTAGAGGACATGCTATCCTCCCTCGGCATCGGCAGGGAGCAGCTCGTGCTGATCGGCATACTCGTGGGCACCGACTACAACCCAGGGGGGATCAAGGGTATCGGCCCGAAGAGGGCTCTGGAGCTGGTGAAGAGGCACCCCTCTGTTGAGAGTCTCGAGAGGGCCGTCAAGTGGGAGTTCGACGTCTCCATGAGGGAGATTTACGAGTTCTTCCTGAACCCCCCGGTCACGGACGAGTACGACGTCGACCTGAAGAAGCCCGACGCCGAGGGCCTGATCCGCTTCATGGTGGATGAGCACGAGTTCTCGGAGAAGAGGGTCCGCAAGGTGATCAACGAGATAACAGAAGCCTACAAGAGACTGGCTGGGGGAGGGCTCGAGGCCTGGTTCTGATCACTCCTCGTCAGGCGCTAGGTAGGCGTGCTCTCCCTCTATAGCCTCTATCACGAGCGTTCCTCCCTTCCCTCCACTGGAAACTCTGATGAGCCCAGCGACCTCAAGCCTCATCAGCGTCCGCTCCAGCTGGGAGAGCGAGAGCGTGGGGATCTTCGACCTCAGGGTCTCGTAGAGCTCCCTGTCTGTGACGGTCCCTCTCCTCTTCTTGATCTCTCCGTAGACTACGTGGGTAAGTGGGAGAACCTCGTGGGCCAGAATCCATCACCCGCTCCTGGACATAGCCTCCAGCTCCACGGAGCTGACCCCGGGGATGCTGGAGAGGGCGTCAACTATCTTCTCCGTGATCCCCTCCTCCTCAGGCGTGGAGAGGAGTACTGTGATAGCCATTATTCCGAACGCGACTGGAGCGGACTTCTTGTCCATGAACTGAACTCCGAGCGGCTCTACGGCCGCCGCTATCTCGCTTGACACCTTCTCAGGGTCGGTATTGGGATCCAGAAGTACACGGAACTGGGCCAACACTCTAGCCATAGGAGACACCTCATCACGGGCCTACAAATCCGCAGTTCGGGCAGACATACTCGTTGGCCTGCTTCCTGCAGATCCTGCACCTCACTATGACGACCTCACCGCAGTTTGGGCAGGGGAACTTGACCACGCCCCTCTCGTAGGTCACTCTCCTGCCGCAGGAGGTGCAATACAGCTCCTCGCTAGCCAGGGGCTGTCTCAGATCAGCTTCCTGCGCCATCTCTCAGCCCTCTCCGACCTGGGCCTCGGACGGCTTGGCCTTAAAAATCTTGGCCGGATACAAGACGTAGGTCTTCCCGACCCTCTCGCGAGTGATGAGCCCCCTATCCACGAGCTCCGCCACAAGCCTGCTTATCTTCGGCTTGGAGAATCCGGTTATCTCGGGCAGCTTGTCCTGGGTTATCTTCCCCTTCTCCATGATCGCCGAGAATATGGCCCTCTCGTCTGCGGTGAGGAACTGGTCCACGAAGGCCTCTATCCCCCTCTCCTCCCGCCTCCTCAAGATCGCGTAGGCTATCCCACAGCCGACTGCGACGCCCACAAACAGGGCAGGGTGCAGCAGGGCCTCCTTGAGCGCCTCCATTGGGTTGCTGCTGGGCCACGACGTCGGGGGCTGCGCCGGGGTGGCTGCTATCACTTCGTACATCACTGAGAGCCTCGCTATCTCGCTGTTAGAGAGGGAGTCGCCTATCACGACGACCTGCTTCAGGTTCATGAGGTAGGTTCCGGCTGAGGCCCAGAAGGAGTCCGGCAGAGATCCGTTCTGAGCGTACACTATGGGCGCGGCCAGCTCGCGGGACCAGAGGAGCGCCGGAAAGTAGAGCTCGGGCCTGGTTCCGTCCACCACGACTATGGTCTCAGCGTCACTCCAGAGCTGAGTGAGAACGTACATCGCGGTGTCGAACCTGGTCGGGCCTCCAAACCTGCTGACGGAGATCCCCTGGGACTCGAGCCTCATCCTGAACTCCTCTGGGACCGCCCTCTTGTCCCCGACGAACATGACCCTGGGGGTCTCCTTGAACGACGTTAGGCCAGACACCATGCTCAGGACTTCCTCGTCGTTGAGTCCAGGGATTAGCGTGATCACAGGAATCCCTCGGTATATGCCGTAAGCCATGGCGATGGTCCAGTCGGCGTATATGTCGCCCCTGACGACGATCGCGTCGAATTCCACTCCTTCCGGCTGCGCCGACGACGCCGAGAGGTTCACCAGGACTATGCCGATCAGCGCTGCAATCGCGAGTGAGGCGCGGTTCATTACCCCTCATCGGACGGAAACAGAGTCCGATAAAATAGGTTGGCCAGGGCAGGTGGCGGGCCCGGCGGGACTCGAACCCGCGACCTGCGGCTTGCCCCGGCCTCGGCCGTAGGAGGCCGCCGCTCTAATCCATGCTGAGCTACGGGCCCATCTAACGCTAGCCTAAGCGTTATATAAGCTTTGGCAGACTTTGACCAGAACGCTGATGCCCATAAGGACTCTCAGAGGCTTCAGGGACCTGCTGCCTGACTACATGGAGGACTTCAGGTGGGTAGAGTCCCGCGTGAGGAGCGTGTTCGAGAGGGCTGGCTACAGAGAGGTGCTCACTCCGACTGTAGAGCCGTTCGAGCTGTACGAAGAGAAGGAGGGTGAGCAGGTCGAGCAGAGCATGTTTGTGTTCGAAGATAAGGGGGGCAGGAGAGTGGCTCTGAGGCCTGAGCTAACCGCGTCCGTCGCGAGGCTGTTCGCCTCAACGATGGGGGAGCTGAAGCTGCCAGTCAAGTGGTACTACGTGGCGAACATGTTCAGGTACGAGGAGCCCCAGAAGATGAGGTACAGAGAGTTCTGGCAGGCGGGAGCTGAGTTGATCGGAGCCTCAACGCCCGAGTCGGACGCGGAGATAGTGGCCCTTGGATGGGACTCTATGAGGGAGGTGGGGCTTGGAGACGGGGCCTTCATCAGGCTCAACAACGTGATGATAGTCAGGGGTATGCTGGACAGCTGGGGGGTCCCGAGAGACGTTCAGGAGCGTGTCCTAACCTGGATGGACAAGTTGGGGAAGGTCAGCGAGTCCGAGGTGGAGGCGGGGATCTCTGAGCTTATAGGAAGGGATAGGACAAGAGAGCTCCTGGGTCTGGCGGAGCTCGAGGGGAAGGACCCGTCGGAGCTCGAGTCGCTCGTCGAGAGATATCCCAAGAGTCGAGAGGCTCTTGAGAACCTTGAGCTCGTTTACGAGGCCGTCAAGGCCGTTGGAATCAGGGTCCGAATCACTCCGGCCCTCGTCAGGGGGCTGGCCTACTACACAGGAACCGTGTTCGAGGTGTTCGTCGAGAACGTTCCCTACGCTCTAGGTGGAGGCGGCAGGTACGACAACCTGATCGCAGAGTACGGGGGGCCTAGCACGCCGGCGACGGGTCTCTCTCTAGGGCTGGACAGGATAGTCGAAGCGGTTCGCGAGAGGGGTATCAGGGGCCCCAGGTCGAGGGATGGGGTCTACATAGCCGTCGTATCGGAAGACCTCAGAGTGAGAGCCTTCGCTCTGGCTCAGAGGCTGAGGTATGAGGGGATTAGGTCGGACTTCGAACTCAGGGGAGGCAGGTCCCTATCCAAGCAGGCCGAGTACGCCGACAAGCTCGGCTGGAGGTTCGTGATATTCTTGGGTCGCAGGGAGGTCGAGAAGGGAGTGTACGTGGTTAAGGACCTAGAGAGCTGGGAACAGCACGAGGTGCCCGAAGCCGAACTCGTTAATTTCCTAAAATCCAAGCTGACAAGCAGCCTTTAATATTCTGGACCTGCCTACTAGATGGGCCGGGGTGGCCGAGTGGCATAGGCGGCGGGCTGCAGACCCGCAGACCCGGGTTCAAATCCCGGCCCCGGCTCCAACCTGATTCAAATGCCTACAAGCCCGTGTCGAGATCACAGAGTTCCCGCAAGCGGGAGCTGGAGCGCGTGAAAGCCTGCTCAGCTGTCGGCGGCCCCTGCGACACAGTTAATAATGGCCCTGCGACCCTCGATCTTGGCTTCCGCCGCTCGGCCGGGAGCCATCTCGCTGGCCGGGGTGGGGCAGCCTGGCAGCCTGGGGGCCTGTGGAGCCCCAGACCCGGGTTCAAATCCCGGCCCCGGCCCCACGCTGTTTCTCCGCTGAGCTTGTGCGTACGGCCTCACGGGGACCGAGTCTGCCGAGTGGAGGCTTGTTTGAGGAAACTAGCCAAGCATAGCGAGCTTCCAGAAGAAGTGGGGATGTGATGGTGGACCGGCCGGGATTCGAACCCGGGACCTCCCGCGTGCGAGGCGGGCGCTCTACCGAGCTGAGCTACCGGCCCGGTCCACCGAGTGTGGGCTCGCTATAAAAGGCTCACTCTGGGAGCTCGTACCTCAATATGGCGGCTATCCCTCCTAGGGAGGCCAGCTGCTCACCCCACTCGGACTCTGGATTCACTATCGACACTTGAGCGCCGCTGGACTTGGCCAGGTCGCCCACGTACTCAATAATGTGCGTCTCCTCCTCTGTGTACGACGTGGCCCCGCACGACGGGCAGATCCAGGTCTCGGAGGGCTTTTGACCGACCCTCCTCAGCTCGCTCTCCTCGTACCCGCAGTTGGAGCATCTCCTAGTGACGTGCACGAAGTTTAGGTCCTCCAAGACGAGCACCTCCTCTGCGGCACCCATCCTCAGCGCCTTGACGACCTCCTCGACTCCGTAGGCGACCATCCCGGGCTTCGTGGCCAGCAGAGTGAGGAGCCGCTCCACCTTCCTGCGCTCCTCGTAGAGCGAGGCCTCCTTGATGTAGTCCTGAGCCTTGAATATGAGCTCCCTCAGCCCCTGCTCCTCCGTGTACGACAGCGGGACGTTCGCCAGGATCCTCTGCTGGAGCCTGTAATCGAGGTAGTTCCCCTCTGCGAACTTCTCTCTGGCGTCTCCGGGACCTCCGATGATGACCCCCTCCAGCTCCTCCAAGTACGGGAGCAGAGCCCTGCTAGCCCTCAAGCCGAGCCTCTTGAAGAAGTCGTGCACTCGCTCCTCCCTGATCCTCTCGAACCTCCTCTGCGACTGACCTCCAGCGCTGTGCTTGGGCGGAATGTCGGACGTGACCCACTCAACTATCTGGTAGGTGCTACCCCTGAGGAGGGCCACCAGTCCTCCTCCCCTGTCCATCACTATGAGCCCGTAGACCTTCTTCTCCCTGGCCATGTCCTCCAGCGGCTCCAAGAAGAACTCGTGATCGCAGACGTACCTGAAGGAGGGCACCGGCTCGGGGGGCTCCACGACGTATATCTCGATCTTCTCGGTCCCTCTGTCGCTCCCCTGTGGTATGGCGCCGCAGAATATCGCGAGTCCGTTCGGGGGAGTCTTCCTGTAGAGCTTCAGCCTCTGCATTATGCTCTCTAGAGCACTCTGAACGTTCTTTCTGGTCAGCTTGTCCTTTATGTTGCCAGCCTGGTCATACTCCTTCCTCAGGTACCTCATCACGTCGGATATCTGCCTGCCTGGGGGTATGTAGAGTGAGATCAGTTCAGTCCCTCTGCCGCGCTTCTGCCTGAGCTCCTTCAGCAGCTTCCTGAACTCATACATTTCAAAGGTCATCGACATTTTCCGTAACACCTCAAGCGTGCCGCGCCTACGCGGGTTTTAAAGAATGCCCGGGCTTCGAGCCGGATGCTCCTGCTGCTCCTAGAGGACGAGGGTGCGGAGCTACTCCGCCCGGCGTCCGACCTCACTCCAGTTCACGACCTCGTGATTGGCCGAGAGAAGATCTCTGAGCGAGCGGAGAGGCTCCTGGAGCCGAGTGAAATGGCGGCTCTAGTAAGACCGCACCTGAGGCCTAAGGTGAGGGATTCGGAGGTGCCTCCGTTCGAGGGAGCGGAGGAGGATGTCCTGATCCTCAACTCTCGCTGGGTGATTGGCCAAGCGGAAGCCAGGCTCCTGCTCGGCCTCGACAAGGGCGAGGCCCTGGCGTCCAGCGAGGGGACCATCCTGGGGGTCAGGCTCGACAGGAGCGTGGCCGATCAGATCGCCTCTTGGGAACTCAAGAGGGACATGGCCGGGGTCACCAACGCTGTCCACGCTCTGGCCGAGACTGTAAAAGTTGTCCAGGCTCCCAGAATCGTCAAGTACCCTTGGGAACTCCTGAAGGCCTCGCTCGAGGCTCTGGGAGAGGGGCCTGCGGAGGGTGGGGTGGAGAGCCCGCCGTCCGGAGTTAGGGTGCTGGGCGACCCCAAGCGGGTGACGCTCAGCGAGGGGGTTGAGTTTGAGGGGCCCTGCGTCATCGACGCCAGACAGGGTCCCGTGCACCTCGGTCGGAACGTCGTGGTCGGGGCTCACGCGACGCTAGTGGGGCCCCTGCACGTTGAGGGAGGTTCCACGATATTCCCGTGCGCCTACATCTCGAACTCCTACATAGGGCCAGTCTGTAAGATCGGAGGGGAGTTCGCCGACTCCGTGGTGCTCGGGTACTCGAACAAGGCCCACTACGGCTACGTTGGCCACAGCTACGTAGGCAGGTGGGTCAACATCGGCGCGGGCACGGCGACGTCGGACCTCAAGAACACCTACGGGGAGATCAGGAAGGTTGTGGCTGGCCAGAGGATCGGGACAGGGGAGATCAAGCTCGGGTCGTTCATTGGAGACCACGCAAAGACGGCGATAGGAGCGATGCTGTACACGGGCCTTTTCGCTGGAGCGGCCTCACACCTGCACGGCTTCGTGCTCGAGGACGTGCCGCCATTCACGATATACGCAGAGACTCTTGGCTGGGGCAAGGTCGAGCTTGAGCTGGAGTCGGCGATAAGGACCTACGAGCGGATGGCAGCCAGGAGGTCGGTAGAGCCCTCTCGCGGCGAGGAGGAGTCCATGAGGCTCCTCTTCGAGATTACGCGAGATGAGAGAAGGCGGGCGGGCGTGGAGGTCAGAAGGATAAGGTGACCCTCTCAGAGGCGTAAAGGAGCGGAAGTGGTGCGGCCGCCGGGATTTGAACCCGGGTCTGGGGCTCGGGGGGCCCCAATCCTATCCAGGCTAGACCACGGCCGCTCAGTTCTCTCTCAATCAATCGAGGCGATAAAAAGGTTGTGGCCAGGGCTTGGAGCGTCTTGAGTGAAGAGTGGCGGGCCCGGCGGGACTTGAACCCGCGACCTCCGGCTCCGCAGGCCGGCGCTCTGATCCATTCTGAGCTACGGGCCCAGGCCGAATGGCGGCATGGGCTATTTAACTGTGGAGCTCACCTCCTGGTGAGCTTGGTCCTCTTCAACCTCAGGTTCTTTCCCCTGCAGCGTCTGCACTTGGTCGCGCTGATGGGGTTCCGAGCCCCACAGGTCCTGCAGATCTTGTAGCGCAGCAGGGCCTTCATGGCCACTCTTCGCTTCATTGGATCTTCTATCGGCAAGGTGGAGACCTCCCGCGAGCGAGGCCCTTACCGATTCATAAATTTGATCGTTGACCATTCCGGGCATGGGGTCTCCCAGGAGTCCAGGAAGCATATCTCCCTGAGAGACTTCCTCCTCTCCTTCGGCTTATCGTCCGCCGGCAGACCTATCGGCAAAATGGCCTCGAGCTTCAATCCATCTGGAGAATCAACGACCCTAGAGACGAGTTCTGGATTTGAGGGCGTGTATGTCACGGTCCCAAGGCCCGCCTCTTCTATCGCCAAGAGCATGAAGCCTATCGCCAGCCACGTGGATTGCGTGTGATAGGGAGATCTAACGTCGGAGAACACCAAGATCAGAATTGGGGCCTCCTCTAGGAAAGGTTTATCCGGGCGAAGCCTCTTTCTCTCAGCCACTCCTTGAGTTCCCCCTGAACTCTCTTGTAAAACTCCCTCTCCCCCTCCTCTGCGGCTTTTCTAATTCTCCTCTTGACTGAGGGGTCTCTCACTATGAAAAACCTCCACGGCTGCCTGTTCGCGCCGGAAGGGGCTTGCCTGGCCGCTTCGATTATCTTGAGTACGGTTTCTAGCCGAACCTCGGTCCTCTCAAACTTCCTTACGGTCTTCCTCCTTCTAGCCAGCTCGAGGACCTTCATCTTAACTCGCGAGTCAAATGCGTTCAAAATGCCTTGAAAAATTACACAGCGTGTCTACAAAGGAGGCTCTGCACGCGACCTAAACAATTCCTCCGCATTTGAGGATACTACGTGTTTCTCGTGGAGTTTGCGTCGGTTACGTTGCTCGTCGAGCCCGCTCGACTAAGGGAGCCTGGCTCGTGGCCACTCCCTTTCCTCCAGAGTTTGGAGACATGACATAAAATATTAGGACATGTAACGATTAACGCGAATGTCCAAGATCGACGAAGTCTCTCAACGAATCATGAACGTGCTCGAGAGAAAAGAGGTCGTGCACCTGCGACAGCTGCTTCAAGAGCTGCCTTACACTCTCAGAGAGATAAAGAGGGCCCTGCAGAGGCTCGAGAGTCAAGGCGTCGTGGAGTCGTTCAGGCACGGGGGATACACCTTCTACAAGCTCCCGAAGAGGGAGGAGGAGCTTGAGGAGTACGAGGTTGGAGGGAGCGCCTCTGCGGAGGGCGAGGAGGAATCACCTCCGGAGGAGGCTTGAGAGAGCGTCTGGAACCTCGAATGGCGTTCTGGCAACTGGAATTCCTGAGTCTGTGAGGGCCCTCAGCTTGGACTCGTAGGTCCCCAACCCCCCGGAGATTATGGCTCCAGCGTGCCCCATCCTCCTGCCAGGCGGAGCGGTCCTGCCGGCGATGTACGCCACCACCGGCTTGGGGTAATCGGTCTCCCTGACGTACTCTGCCGCATCCTCTTCAGCCCTGCCGCCTATCTCGCCCACCAAGACGACCGCCTCAGTCTCCTCGTCCCGCCTGAACATCTCCAAGACGTCCACGAAGTTGAGCCCTGTCACCGGGTCTCCCCCTATCCCGACTGTAAGCGGGGTCCCCATGCCACGCCTCTTGAGGGCCAGCGCTATCTCGTAGGTGAGGGTACCACTCCTCGACACGATCCCCACGGAACCAGGAGCGAACACGTCTCCAGGCATTATGCCCAGCTTCACGCTCTCACCTGGGGCTATGGCTCCTGGGGTGTTGGGCCCAACTATCGTGACGCCCTTCAGTCGAGCGTACTCCACGAACTTGGCGGCGTCGTGGACGGGGATGTGCTCAGTGATCACCACGACTAGGCCTATGCCTCCATCGATCGCCTCTACCACGGCGTCGAAGGCGAAGGGCGCCGGCACGAATATCACGGAGGCGTCGACCTTGCCGACCTCGTCGAGGGCTTCTGCCACAGAGTCGAAGACTGGAACGCCTTCCACCTCCTCGCCGCCCTTCCCGGGAGTGACTCCGGCCACGATCTCTGTGCCGTACTCCAGCATTAGCTTCGTGTGAGTCCTCCCCTGCCTCCCCGTGATCCCTTGGACTATGACCTTCATCCCCTTCCTCAGTAGTGGAGGCATCTCCGGCCGGCCCGCAGCTCACAGGCTTTAATTGTTCGGCGCGCGCGGAGCCGGCGATGAGGCTGCTGGAGCACGAGGTAAAGTCGCTGCTCTCAGAGCTTGGCGTGCCCGTCCCAAGGGGCGTGCTGGCGAAGAGCCCCGAGGAGGCCAGGAGGGCGGCGGAGGAGATCGGCGGCAGGGTCGTGGTGAAGGCCCAGGTTCCCGTGGGCAGGAGGGGGAAGGCGGGCGGCGTCAGGGTCGTGGACAGCCCAGGGGAGGCGGAGGATGCGGCCAGGCAGGTACTCTCAATGAACGTCTGGGGGCACAGACCCGACTCCGTCTTGGTAGAGGAGGCGGTGGAGATAGCGGAAGAGTACTACGCGGGGGCGATACTGGACAGGTCGGCCAGGAAGATGGTCCTGATGACCACTCGCTACGGCGGGATGGACATAGAAGAATCTGTGGCCACGCACCCGGGGGCTCTGGCCAAGGAGTGGGTCAGCCCTCTCCTCGGCCTCGCTCAGTTTCAGGTCAGGAGGCTCGCCTGGAACATAACGAGGGAGAGGGAGCTGGCGAGGGAGATCCAGTCCATAATATCGTCGCTCTGGGAATTCACAAGGAGGTACGACTGCCTGATGGCCGAGATCAACCCGCTGGCGCTGACCGCAGACGGGCGGCTCGTGGCGCTAGACGCGAGGGCCGAGGTGGACGACAACTCTCTCTACAGGCACCCTGAGTTCAAGAAGAGGGCCGTGGCGACGAATCCAAGGGAGAGAGAGGCTGAGGAGGCTGGAATCGCGTACGTAGAGCTGGACGGAGACGTGGGCACCATGGCCAACGGCGCCGGCCTGGCGATGGCCACCATGGACCTGGTGGCCGAGGTTGGAGGCAGGCCGGCCAACTTCTGCGACGTCGGGGGAGGAGCCTCCGCGAAGGCCGTTGAGGCGGCGATGAGGATCATCACGTCGAACCCGAGGGTCAGGGTCGTGCTGGTGAACGCGCTCTGCGGCATCACCAGCGGCGAGAACGTGGCCAGGGGAATATCGGAGGCCGTCTCCAGCCTGGGGCTGAGTCCCGACATGCTGGTCGTGAGGCTTGAGGGGTTCAAGGCCAGGGAAGGGGCTGAAATTCTCAGGGGAGCGGGAATAGGTGTGTACAAGGATCCGATGGAGGCCATGAGGGAAGCGGTCGAGAAGGCGTCTAAGGGCAGGTGAGCCGGCTGCCTTCGCTCACCATTCCTCTGCGTTAACCTGCGTGATGAGGAAAAAATCACCACATTTTTTAGCGGCAACTCGTAGATAAGTTATAGAACATGGTGTCCACTCGAGTTAAGGCTGCAGCCATAGTGTTTGCGTTGACGGTGCTTGTAGTGATCTCACTGGAGCTGCAGGAAATCAGGGTTGAGTTCGCCAACTTCATACTCTATTGCGTGGCTTGGGGAACTGTCGTGGCGCCAGAGGAGAGGCTCCTCGCGCTAACTGAGCCTGTAGTTTGCTACTATACCGGCGATCACTCATCCTTCGGCGGCTGGACCGAAGCCTGGACTGATGTGTACCTCCCTTGGGGAGAGGTTAAACCATACGACGCGCGTGCCTTCGTCGCTATATGAGGGTAAGGCATGAATCTAGCCCGAGCTACTGTGGTTCTCGCGCTGACAGCACTAGTAGGGTCGGCTCAGCTGGTAAACTCGTTGGCGGCGGAGCTGGCGGAGAGCCGAGACCTCTCCTTCGTTAGGAGGATTGAGATTCTCTCCCTGAATTCCGTGAGTGTGAGTGGGAAGACCGTCTTACTCCGTGGGCTATTCCAACTGGGACACGAAGAGGAGATCCTCCTAGACCCGGCGCGCGGAGTGATGGTGGACGAGGGCGGCGAGCCTTGGGGGAGATTCCTCCTGTGAGTGAATCCGAGGCGGGTTCCCCAGTCTGGGCGGGTCACGGAGGTGGCTATCTTCAACTGGACCGACGGCAGAGACGTGGTTTGGAACCTGAGCAGAGTGGACCTCAAGAGCCCGCTGAGAAGGGACGGGTTGGAATCTTCTGAGGTCGTAATTGGAGTCGCCAACCTTTCTCTCTATAAGCCTGGCCGAGTGATGATCGTTCCGCTGCTCCTACTGTACGACTCCGAGACTGGAGCGTTTCTCGAGGCCCCGAGCGGGTACGCCGATGACTACCTGCGTCAAAAGCTCGGCATCGTGCTGATCCACTCTGCACCCAGGCCGGGCTCGAGGGAGTTCGGGCTAAGGCTCGTGGAGGTCAGGTTGGCGCGGGCCGAGGGCGCGGGAGAACGGCTCTACCGAAACCTCGTGCTGGTCTTCTTGGTCGCCGCGCTGGCGGTATTGAGTTTCCTACTTATGAGGAAGCGATGAGCCTGCCCGTCAGACAGCCCTTATTGCCACGCGCGGACGGGGAGCGGTCTTATCTTGGCAGCCTTATCGTGGGTCAGTCGAGGCTGCTTAATTCGTCGCTCTGGATGAATTTAGAAGACCCTCCTGACCCACGGGATCAAGTCGAAGTCGCGGTCGTTCGACAGAACCTCCTCGACGCCTACTCTCCTCATCTGGACCGCTAGAACTAAATCGTCCCACATTCTCAAGCTCAGGCCCAGCCTCTCAGCCTCTCTCACCGCCTCCTCAAAGTCCTCGAGCCTGGCCTCGATTACTTCGACGGGCTTATCCCTGAGAAAGGCCAGGAAGGTGGGTATGGCGCTCCACGCTCTCCTCCTGTCGAGGTGCGCCAGGACCTGGGACAGGGCCAGCGTGGATGTGACCAGCCCAGTCTCCTTGAGGTGCTCCTTCGCCCTGGAGCCGTACCTCGGGTCGGCCATGAGCACGTAGAGGAAGACGTTTGAGTCAACGAACCTCCTCTCCCGCGAGGGAGGACTCAACCTCCTCAATCTCGACCTCCTCCCTACCGGCCAGGCCGTAGAGGTCGTCCACCGTGACCCTCCTCTTCGGGGCCAAGATCAGAGAGTCTCCCTCCACTCTGAGGATCAATACGGACCCCTCTCTTAGCCCGAGGAGCCTCCTCACCTGAGCTGGGATGAGGACTCGCCCCTTCTTCTCTACCCTCACCTCGTACTCCATTGGTGGGATCATAATATGTGGGAAGTTCCACATATATATGTCCCACACACTTGGAGACCACGCGTGCTGCCTGCCGCCCCTCTGCGGACCCCTCCAGTAGACAGGAACGCAGCGACTCCGGCAGCGCCTAGGAGGATGCCGATCGGGAATAGCCTCGTCACGCGCGCGACCACTCAAGCAGATACGTCAGGTTGACGTAAGCTAACAGGGCGAGAGCCTTCCTGCCTTCGCTGCCTCCAGCGTCGCTCACGTGCGACCTGTGAACATGGGCTCCATACCGTAAAAGGATTTGAGGTCCGCTTGAAGCATTGTGTTGGAACGCCTCCTCCACGGCAGGATGGCAGTCGCGACGGCGCAGCCCTTAGAAGGGGGATTCTTGGCCCTGTGGAAAAGTGTGGGTGGAGGCAGCAACCTGCCCAGGTTCAGCCCAGGCGCCTGGCTCTCCCTCCCTCTGATTCGACCGCCTCTCTCACGCG